>CASBPY010000060.1 GCA_949127675.1 Synechococcales cyanobacterium PMM_0072 | reverse complement strand
GATATCTTCCTAAATTATTATGCTAACTGTTAAATATTTTTTAATGGAGTTCCTGTCTAGATAAACTTCAACAACCTAACATTCTTATTATCTAACTCTTTGGTCGGTTGTAAATCTAACTAGATATCTATCAGATTTCAACCATCATTCTTAATTTCTATATCTTTAAAATTAACTAGTCAAATTTAGCACTAAAGGTCATATCTGCGATGTCTGCGCGTCTATGGTTGGATAATTTCTAACCATACCTATTTGTGCCAACTTAATTTGGTACAGCCCAGATCAAGTAGATATTAGACCTGTCTACTTTGACTTATAAAAAAATAACTAGGTACTATTATAATGTTTTCTGCTGCTAACCGTCTCTCCATCTTTGTGGACGGCAATAATATGTTTTATGCCCAACAAAAGAATGGGTGGTTTTTCGATCCTCGGCGCGTGCTGGAGTATTTTACGAAAGAACCAGAATTGATGTTAATCAATGCTTTTTGGTATACTGGACTCAAGGACGCTCAAGATCAACGGGGCTTTCGGGACGCGCTAATTAGTCTAGGCTATACAGTTCGCACCAAAATTCTCAAGGAGTATTACGATGATACTTCTGGTCGCTATTCTCAAAAAGCGAATCTGGATATTGAAATTGTCGTCGATATGTTTAATACTGTAGATCAGTATAATCGAGTTGTACTGTTTAGTGGTGATGGTGATTTTGAGCGAGCGATCGAACTACTCCGATCAAAGAATACTCACATTACCGTCATATCTACCGAAGGAATGATCGCTAGAGAACTAAGAAATGTTACCGATCGATATATCGATCTAAATGACATTCGCGATCGAATTGAAAAAGTTGATTCTCTGTAGGAGAACTAATTGAAGTGTTAGAACAACAACCATCAAGAATAATTATGCAGTTCACTTTATTTGAGTTGCTAGAACTTATTTAGGTGCCAGAAATATCCGCTGAGATCGTTCTGTCACCTTAAATATTATCAAGATCGATCCCCGACTTCTCTATGTAAATCGGGGATATTGAATCGTTTAGTAGCTCTTCGCATTATTATTTTTAGGTAACTAACATCATGACCAAACAACCAGAATCAGAATCAGATCGGGTAATTATTTTTGACACAACCTTGCGAGATGGTGAACAATCTCCAGGTGCAACTTTAAATGCTGATGAGAAGCTAACAATTGCTCGTCAATTAGCCAGGTTGGGTGTAGATGTGATTGAAGCAGGTTTTCCCTACTCCAGTCGCGGTGATTTTGATGCAGTTCAACAAATCGCTGGTAAAGTAGGCACGCCATCTGGTCCAATTATTTGTGGTTTGGCGCGAGCGAGTGAAAAAGATATTAAAGCTGCCGCTGAAGCCCTTAAGCCAGCCGCTAAGCATCGGATTCATACCTTTATTGCGACCTCAGATATTCACTTAGAATATAAACTGAAAAAGAGCAGAAAAGAAGTCTTACAAATTGCTGGAGAGATGGTTGCTTACGCCAAATCATTCTGCGATGATATCGAGTTTTCCCCCGAAGATGCCGGACGTTCCGATCCAGAGTTCTTGTATGCAGTATTGGAACGAGCAATCGCCAATGGTGCCACCACAGTTAATATTCCCGATACGGTTGGTTATACAATGCCAGCCGAATTTGGCGCAATTATTAAAGGGATCAAAGAGAATGTTCCCAATATCGATCGAGCCGTTATTTCTGTCCACGGACACGACGATTTAGGCGTAGCTGTTGCCAACTTTTTAGAGTCGGTAAAACATGGCGCGCGGCAATTTGAATGTACGATTAATGGCATCGGCGAACGCGCTGGAAATGCTTCATTAGAAGAACTAGTGATGGCTTTACACGTCCGCCGTCAGTACTTCAATCCCTTCTTAGGTCGTTCCGTCGATTCCACCGCACCATTAACGCGAGTCGATACCCGCCAAATATACAAAACTTCTCGGTTAGTATCTAGTCTAACGGGAATGATCGTTCAGCCCAATAAAGCGATCGTCGGTGCTAATGCTTTTGCTCATGAATCAGGGATTCATCAAGATGGCATCTTGAAGAATAAGCTGACTTATGAAATTATGGATGCCCAATCGATCGGATTAACCGATAATTTAATCGTTTTAGGCAAATTATCTGGTCGAAATGCTTTCCGTACCCGCTTGGTAGAAATCGGGATCGAGCTATCTGAAAATGACTTAAATAAAGCTTTCTTGCGGTTTAAAGATGTCGCCGATAAGAAGAAAGAAATTACCGATCGAGATTTAGAAGCGATCGTCAATGATGAAATCAAACAAGCACCGGAAATCTTCACTCTCCAACGAGTTCAGGTATCCTGCGGCGATCCCGCTCAACCCACTGCGACGGTGACAATCGGGATGCCTGGAGGGGAAGAAGCGACTGATGCGGCAATTGGCACTGGCCCTGTAGATGCAATTTACAAGGCGATTAACCGCGTTGTTGATGTACCAAATGAATTGATTGAATTTTCGGTACAATCGGTGACTGCGGGGATTGACGCATTAGGAGAGGTGACAATTCGCCTCAAATATAACGATCGTACCTATTCTGGTTATGCGGCAAATACCGATATCATTGTTGCTTCAGCTCAGGCTTATATCAATGCCTTAAATCGGTTGTATGCGGCTCAAACCAAGATGGAAGAGGCAGCAGCATCGATGAAGCAACCTGTGTAGTCTAGTTCATCAAAGAGTGAACTCTAAGATTAGAATGGAAGCATTTTATTAGCAATGCTTCTATTTTTTCTGTCTTATCGATAATTAGAAAGAGTGAATGGATCGACTATAGAATCAGGAGAAAATAATGTTTAAATGTCATATTTGTAGTTCTGAAGAATCTCGGATTGAATATGTGACTGAGATTTTTAAAATCGATGGAAAGTTTCATTTAGTTGAAAATATTCTAGCAACGGTTTGTTCTAGATGTGGAGAGGAAATTTTCAGTCGAGAAGCTACTGAAAGCATTCGCTCTATGTTGCATGGAAAACCAGAACCGATTAAGTCAATCTCTGTAGATGTTTTTTCTTATCAACCAGAATCGAAAGTTGCTTAATATTCGACCTAAATATAGTGAATATTAGGGTTTGTTTTGTATTTCTATACTCTCAAACATCGATCGATTGTCGCCACGACAGAAGCACCTAAAGAGTCAAAATCATACCCACCTTCCAATCCAAAGATAATATTCTGCGTCACCTGTAGACAGTAATCGGTAAACACCCCAAAATCTTCAGGCTGAAGTGAAATATTCGCCAGTGGATCATCATGATTGGCATCGTATCCCGCGCTGACAATTAGTAAATCTGGACGAAAATCTGTCAGAAATGGAATCACCTTAGTTTCAAACAACGGCTGATAATCTGCCATCGTACTTCCCGCCTTCATCGGTAGATTTAAGAGATTTTTATGTACTCCGCGCTCGATTGCCTTACCAGTACCTGGATAGTGGGGAAATTCATGAAGTGAGCAGTAAGCCATCTGGGGATTTTGAGCAACTACCGCTTGGGTACCATTACCATGATGAACATCCCAATCGAGAATCGCCACCCGCTGGGCACCATGTGCTAGGGCATATATCGCCGCAATTGCCGCATTACTAAAGATACAAAATCCCATCCCGCCAGACGGCTCTGCATGATGTCCAGGCGGACGTGCTAGCACAAATGTGGGTTTGCCCGTCATGGCAAGATCCACACCATCCAGCCACGCATTAACCGCGAGTAGAGCGACTTCATAGGTTTTGATCGAAACAGGTGTGTCAGGATCGATAAATCCGCCTTGCTTAGAGAGTTGTTTGACAGTGCGAATATATTTCGCTGGGTGGATTTGCTCGATCCAGGGTAGTGGCGATCTAGATTTGATCGATCTTGGCAATCTCCAGTCGATTTGGTTCACGTAGCTCGATCGTTTTAATGCAGATTCGATCGCAGTCAGTCGCCCTGGTTTTTCGGGATGAGATTCCCCTGTCTCGTGCAATAAAAACTCGTCTGAATAGATGACTGGAAACATGAGAGGAGGTATTACTTTCTTTGCTGGATATATCTTTGGAGGGTGCGTTACTTTCAGAGCCAACACACCCTCAGTTGATTTATTCTTCGCTAGATTGTTCTGTTACTTCTGGCTTCAGGAGTGGGAAAGCGATCGCGTCACGAATGCTGGCACAATCACATAAGAGCATCACTAATCGATCGATCCCGATTCCCAATCCGCCTGTAGGTGGCATCCCGTATTCTAGAGCCGTGAGGAAGTCTTCATCGACATCGTGGGCTTCGTTATCGCCTTCGGCTTTGCGGGCTGCTTGAGCCTCTAGGCGTTCCCGTTGATCGACGGGATCGGTTAATTCTGAGAAACTATTAGCTAATTCACGCCCGACGGCGAATAGTTCAAACCGCTCGACAATACCTGGTTTCGATCGATGTGGCTTCGCGAGTGGCGAGATTTCGGTGGGATAATCGAGGACGAAAGTGGGCTGAATTAGCGTTGATTCGCACTTTTGCTCGAATACCTCGTTCAAGAGTTTGCCGAGGGTTTTAATGTCATCACAGCCATGAATCCCCACATTTTTGACGGCTGTTTGGGCTGTCTCTAGATCTGTGAAGGTACTAAAATCTAATCCGGTGGTTTCTTTGACGATATCGTTCATTGTCACCCGTCGCCACGGAGCTGTCAGACTAATCGGGGTGTCTTGATAGGTGATTTCCAGGGTTCCCAGCACTGACTGAGCCACTGTAGTAATCATGTCCTCTGTGAGTGTCATCATATCCTCATAGTCAGCATAGGCTTGATATACCTCGATGCTGGTGAATTCAGGATTGTGGCGAGTGGAGACACCTTCGTTACGGAAAATTCGCCCTAGTTCAAATACTTTCTCAAATCCACCGACGATTAACCGTTTCAAGTGCAGCTCGGTGGCAATCCGCAGGTACAGCGGCATCTCTAGGGTATTGTGATAGGTATTAAATGGACGTGCATCCGCACCACCCGCTTCTGATTGCAAGACGGGGGTTTCGATTTCGATGAAGTCGAGGTTTTCCAGATAGCGGCGAATTCCGGCGGTAATCAGGGAGCGTTTCCTAAAGGTGTCGCGGACAGATGGATTGACGATTAGATCTACATAGCGTTGGCGGTAACGTTTGGCGACATCAGTTAAACCATGCCATTTATCGGGGAGAGGGAGTAATGATTTCGTCAGCATCACATACTCGTTGACGAGGATCGATAATTCCCCCTTTTCGGTGCGTTTAATCGTGCCCTTCACGCCGAGGATATCACCGACATCAGTTAATTGTTTGAGATGACTAAAAGCGTCGGGAAGATCTGCCATCCCTGCTTCGATTTGTTGCTTATTCAGATAGAGCTGAATCGTTCCCGTCTCGTCTTGAATACTAAAAAAAGCTAATTTGCCCATCACCCGCCGTGCTAAGATGCGTCCAGCGATCGAGACGGGGATATCTACTTCCTCACCACTAGCTAAATCTGCGTATTCTAGCTGTAATGCTGCGGCTTGGTGAGTAGATACCCAGTTGTAAGCGTAGGGATTCATCCCTATTTCGCGGAGTTTGTCGGCTTTAACCAGGCGAGTCGCCCGAATTTCGGCTAACGTCGAATGTGGCTCTGGCTGTTCTGGCGACTGTTGCTTGGACATATATAGAATCGATACTAGGCTGGACTCTCTATTCTACGTCAAGCTCGATCGATATTACCTAACCCCTATCCCCTAAACCCTATTCCCTAATTAACAATATTGACTGATATCTTCGCCACATTCATCAGCGAGATAGCACATTGCTTTGAATCGGAGCATCACCACTTCGTCATAGAGGGGGTTGAGTTTACACATCGGGGGGATGTGTACTAGTGTGTGTCCAAATAAATTGAGATCCCGTTCAAACGGACATTGGGAAGGGATGAGCTGGCAAAGTCGGTGGGCTAATCGGGGATTAGAAATTTTAAGATTGTCCAACCATTCCCGTAATGGTTTGAGGAGATCGAATTTACTTGAGTGACGGTGATCGCTGGTTGCTGGTGCTGTAGATCCGGTGAAGAATAAGCGAGCAAGTCTGGATAAGTTGGAAACCATAATATGAGATGTATTAGTGCTACCGATGAAGACGATCAATATTTAATGACGGTGATCGAATGGAGAATGTTCAGTTAGAATAAACTACGCAGATTGACGACAGCTTTCCGGACAAAAATGGCCGCGTTGATAACAAAGGTACTGTAGCTGCATTGACCACCCCATTTGTATGAACAAATTTACTTACGGTTTCCATCATGTCTTGGTTCGTGTTGATCTGACAACAGTAGATCTACGGAGATATCATAACGCATCCTTGATCTATTTCAGCGTATTCTCGATCGCATTTTTGTGCGATCGAACACCTTTTTTCAGCCAAGAATTGATAATTATTAAAAAATTCTGATCCCTTACTGGTTCTTGTGCAAACTTACCTATTTTGAGTCATTTGGAGCTAAGAGGAAAGATCAATGTTAGCCATCGAATGCTCCAGAAATGTATCCAATTAGTAACAAATTCTGCTTAGTAGTGGGATCGGTGAAAATATGTAGCGGTGTCCCCTCGATCGATCTACTAATTGGCTGATGACGGACAATAGCCACATCAAAGCGACAGGGCAACTCGGTGAGGTGTGCATGCTTGATCAGGAATAATTGGGCGGTACTGACGATTCTGGCTTGCTTCTGGGAGGTAATCGCCAGCAATCCATCAGCATCCCAATTCGATCGATTGCGGGTTTTGACTTCGATAAATAGCAGAGTATCAGATTCTATGGCAATGAGGTCGATCTCACCTCTTTTCCACCGCCATCGCTGATATAGAATCTTGCCGCCACGGTTGATTAACCACTGGGCGACGACTTCTTCTCCTTTTTTACCTGTGTCCATAATTAATTATCAATTATCAATTATTAATTATTAATTACCCTCCGACATGAATACCTGGACGACGGGTGGGATCTGGCTCGGCGCGACGGATGACTTCGCGGGTGACTACGGCGGTATCGCCTTCACCGAACAGTAAGAAC
Source organism: Synechococcales cyanobacterium PMM_0072 (assembly GCA_949127675.1). Lineage (GTDB taxonomy): Bacteria > Cyanobacteriota > Cyanobacteriia > Cyanobacteriales > Chamaesiphonaceae > Chamaesiphon. The sequence goes on along the minus strand of CASBPY010000060.1, from coordinate 11,372 downwards.
CGCATTAGATATTGAATTGGGTTGCCTTCAACCCAGCCGAAATAGGCATGAGGGTAGCGACCGGATTCATTGTGGTTGCCAATATCGAGTAAGATGGCAGCGATCGTATTAGGTACCGCTGCTCCCTTAGCCCGCAGAATCCGATAACCACTTACTTTGACACCTTGTACCTCGATTTTGCCGACAAACTCCGAAGCATCTGAGATCTGGATTTCCAAGAACAGCACTGAGTCACTCTCTGGAATGTGGTTATCATCCCGCACTTCGCGCTCTTTCTCAAAATACTCTTGTTCATCACCAGCTTGCTTGCGGTTGGCAATCAATCGGACAGTCCCTTTGACATCTTCGGCGATGAAACTCCGAGCCACTTCATCCATTTCGATCGTTTCGACTCTGAGTTCAGTCGATCGCATCACCCGCGACACTAAAGATACGATGATAATCGATCCGATAAATAGACTAGCAATCTTTAAACCATCCGGTCTTTCAAAGATATTGACGATCGTGGTGTAGATAAATAGTAAGGTGATGATCGTGAACATTGAAGTTTTAGCGATCGAAGCGTTACTTCCTTTCCTAACTGACAACGTTACGGCAAAAGCCGCCGAACTCATTAGCACCAACACCCCTGTCGCGTATGCTCCACCTTGAGCCTCAACATTTGCATTGAAGACAATCGTCACGACAAAGGCAATCGCCGTAAATACCAGCACCAAGGGACGAGTTGCTCTCGCCCAATCTGGAGCCATCCCATAGCGCGGTAAATAGCGCGGCACAATATTTAGTAATCCAGCCATTGCTGAAGCTCCAGCAAACCACAGAATTGCGATCGTACTGAGGTCATATACCGTCCCAAAGCCATCTCCCAAGAATTTATGACTCAAGTAAGCTAAAGCGCGTCCATTCGCTGGCCCGTCCGCTTGAAACTCGGCTGCGGGAATCAGGACAGTGGTAATTACGCTACTGGTGAGCAAGAAGAAGCTCATAATCAGCGCAGCTACTGTCAGTAACTTGTAGGTATTCCGAATTCGTCCGACGGGATTGTCTTCGGTTTCACCAGGATCGCCTTCAACTAGTGGCATTACAGCCACTCCAGTTTCAAATCCCGATAAACCCAGTGCCAGCTTTGGAAATAGTAGGGCTGAAGTAGCCAGCATCATCAGAGGATTGCCATGACTGGTAAACAATTCTCGTTGCCAATTAGTCAGGACGACTGGATTTTGGACAATGTGTCCAATGCCCACGACAATTACGATCAGATTCAGCGCAAGGTAAATTATCACCAAAACTACTGCCAGCCCTACCGCCTCTTGGAAACCGCGTAAGAACACGCCAGCGAGTAAAGCAATTAGTAATAGGGTAATGATCACTTCATGCCCTGTTGCCCACTGACGTACTAGCGGATTTTCAGTGATATGCGCCGAGGCATCTGCGGCGGATAAAGTGATCGTGATAATAAAGTCCGTTGCCACAAACCCCAATAGACAGAGCACAAATAACTTACCTTGCCACCAAGATAATAGTTGTGCCAGCATCGAAATCGAGCCTTCACCATGAGGACTGATTGTCGCGACTCTGCGATAGATCGGCAATGCACCAAACAGTGTCAGTAGCACGAGAATCAGCGTCGCAATCGGTGACAGGGAGCCAGCCGCTAATGCAGCAATCCCTGGCTGATAACCCAATGTCGAAAAATAGTCAACGCCGGTAAGACACATCACCTGCCACCAAGGATGAGTTTGGTGATGTGTACTATCCTTTGAGCGATTCTCATTCAGTAACCACCGACCGATTCGGGTCCGCTTTTTGACAATTGACATATTGGGTGCAGCTTTTGAGTAGGCTTGGAGAGAAAAGTTACGATCACTTAGTAGAGCGCGTCATTCCCAAAATTCAGGTTGTTCTACGTAGTTAGACCAAATTTTTGAACAAGTGGAGACCATCTGCATTGCCCAGTATAGGATCTGCGGCGCGTTCGGGGTGGGGCATCATCCCGATCACATTTTTGGTTTGATTGCAGATTCCAGCAATATTATTTAACGAGCCGTTGGGATTGGTGCCAGCGTATCTAAATAATACTTGTCCGTTCGATTCTAATCGATCGAGTGTCTCAGGATCGGCATGATAGCAGCCTTCGCCGTGAGCGATCGGCAGGTTAATCGAGGTGTTAGTATAGCCTTGCGTCCAGATCGAATCTGTACTCTCCACGATGAGTGGAACTCGATCGCAAATAAAGTGCATATCCCGATTGCGAACTAGTGCTCCAGGCAGCAACCCTGCCTCGGTTAGCACCTGAAAACCATTACAGATACCTAAAACATATTTACCTTGCTCGGCGTGGGCAACAACCGCCTTCATGATAGGGGAAAATCTCGCGATTGCCCCACAGCGGAGATAGTCTCCATAACTAAAGCCACCAGGAACGACAACCACATCTACATCGTGTAGATCGGTCTCTTCATGCCAAATAGTGCGTGTGGGTTGTCCGAGCAGATCGCGGGTAACGTATACCACATCGCGATCGCAGTTAGAGCCAGGGAAGACAATTATGCCGAATTTCATTGCGAAGTGTGGGGACTTGGGGACTGGGAGACTGGGAGACTGGGAGACTGGGAGACTTGGAGACTGGGAGACTTGGAGACTTGGAGACTGGGAGACTTGGAGACTTGGAGACTTGGAGACTTGGAGACTGGGAGATAATATTCACTGTTCACTGTTCACTGTTCTCTATCCCCTACCCCCTATTCCCTATTCCCTAATTCAACCCGATAATTCTCAATTACTGGGTTAGCAAAAAGTTGGTCACACATCACGTCTAATTGCTGGTGTGCTTCTGCTTCATCGGTGGCACTGAGATTGACTTCGATATATTTACCGATCCGAACACTTTCGACATCCTTATAGCCCATGTGTGCTAAACCAGACTGTACTGCCGTACCCGCAGGATCGAGTACAGAGGGACGAAGTGTAACATAAATGCGCGCTTGATATTTTTGCTTCAACGGAATCCCTCAACTTTGCGATAATTATAGATACAGCGATTAGTTCTGGTAGACTTCTGCTTAGACAGATGCTACGCAAAAGAACAAACTTAAATCTATCACCACCAATTGTAAACTAGTACCAACCTCGGCTGTCATTTATGCAAAATCTTCAATTTCAAACGTGTATTCATAAAATTAAGGAGTATTTCCTAAAGCCTAAAGCTTAAAGCCTTCCAGAACTAAGTACAAACCTTGCCTAACTAACCACTTTCCCATGAAATCCGATCGAACTCGCAGCCAAGAACGTATTCTACAACTCCTGAAGCAATTCGATCGCGGGATTTCGGCTCAAGATATTTATGTCGAACTGCGAACTCGGAATGAAACCGTTGGACTTGCAACTGTTTATCGTGCTTTAGAGAGCTTAAAATTGGAGGGTAGCGTTCAAGGTCGAACATTATCGACAGGTGAATCATTGTATAGTTGTGTGCAAGCCGATCGACATCATTTGACCTGCTTGCATTGTGGAGCATCGATCCCGATCGATGAGTGTCCAGTTGAACAGTTAGAACAGAGACTAGAATCACTGCATCGATTTAAAATTTACTATCACACACTCGAATTCTTTGGAGTATGTCTAGCTTGTGCGCCAACAGAAGTGAACGATAATGACAAAAATCGAGTTGCTCATTCCCATCACCATCACAGCCACGATCGATCTGAATAGGAACATCTATGACTTTTGATAGTTTTATGAATTCGATCGGGATTGCTGACCCGCATGGACGTGGCTGGCTATCCGTGGTGCTAACTTTTATGTTTGCATGGATCGTCACCTATTTGTTTATTCCCAAGGTACGAACTTTTGCCCTCAAAGTCGGTTGGGCAGATCTACCAAATGCGCGCAGATTAAATCAGGAGCCGTCGCCAAATGCGGGGGGATTGGCAATTTACACAGGCGTAATTGCGGCAATTATTCTAGCTGGATGTCTCTCGACAGGAGTGCTGATCAAGGTTCAAGTGGCGATACTAGCCATCTTACTCGGAGGCTCAGTCCTAGTCATTGTCGGATTTATCGACGATCAATTTGGTGGATTACCCGCGTTATTTAGACTGATTGTCCAAATTTTGACGGCACTATTGCTGGTTGTCTGTGGTATCCAAATTCATGTTGTCTATTTTGGCGCGCCCATTGATGGGATCTTATCGGTTATCTTGACAGTATTCTGGATTGTGGGGATTACCAATGCGGTGAATTTGATGGATGGGATGGATGGTTTAGCTGGAGGTGTGAGCTTTATTAGCGCGATGAGTTTGTTAGCTGTATCTGCTCAATTTGAAGCGAGAGCAGCAGCTACCTTGATTTCCGCAGGTGTGGCTGGAGCAGCCTTAGGATTTTTGAGACACAATTATCACCCTTCTCGAATTTTCATGGGTGATGCTGGAGCTTATTTTCTAGGCTATGTTTTGGCAGCTACCAGTATTTTGGGGAATGTGAAAGTGACAAATACTACTTCGCTGATCCCGATCATCATGTTGTTTTTGGTTCCGGTAATCGATACTAGCCAGGTGATTATCAAACGATCACTGTCAGGGCATAATCCCCTGAGTACTCCGGGTAAAGATCATCTACATCATCGATTATTAGCTCAAGGATTTTCCCAAAGACATTCAGCGTTGATTTTGTGGGGTGTTACCCTCGCAGGTGGGATTATTGCGATGCAAATGCAAGGTGCTAAACCAATGGCGATCGTGGTTACGGCTGTCGGGATTGCCCTACTATTAATCATGACAGTCTTGCTGCGGCTACGGGCGATCGTCAAAGTTCCAGATGTTGCTAGTCCAAATCCAGATGATAAACCTTTGAATTAGGCGTTAGGAATTATTAATTTATGGCAGACAAGAATCGGAGTACATTTATTGGCGGCATATTCGTCGGAGCCGCAATCGGAGCTGTGGCTGGAATATTAGCAGCTCCTCGCAAAGGGCGAGATACGCGCAAAATTTTGAACAAAACCGTGTCCGCAGTACCCCAAATGGCGGAAGATATTGCTAGTAGCGTTCAACTTCAAGCTGATAAGATCTCTGCTGCTACAGGCGATCGATGGCATGATACACTCGACAGGCTATCTACTGCGATCTCTGCTGGCATCGTCGCCAGTCAATCCGTCCGCGAACTCAACACACCCACTCAGCCCAAATCTGCTCGTGAGGTAGATGAATAATTCTCAGCTATTTTCCTTTCCTTTAGAAAGCTTCGCCAACGGCAATGTTACTGCTGGAGCAAACACTCTACTATCACCAGCAACTATCAACTATCCATTGCTATTACTAGGCTGCTCGATTTTGCTCGTTGCTGTCAGTTTGACGGCTTTATTAGTTGCTGCTTTTCCGGCGATTCAGGATCTGTCTCGTGCTGCGAGAAGTGCCGAAAAATTATTTGATAAACTCGATCGAGAATTACCCCCGACACTGGAAGCCATTAGACTCGCGGGGTTGGAATTGGGCGATCTCAGTGATGAAATGTCTCAAGGTGTCCAGAGTGCCGCAGCCGTCGCACAGCAAGTAGATCTGAGTCTGGCTGTCGTCAAAAAGCAAGCGGGAAATGTCCAGACGAATACCCGCAGTGTGTGGGTAGGGGTAAAAGCTGCTTGGAGTACTTGGCAGGATCGGGGACTGGGGGATTAGGAGAATTTTAGGTTTCAAAGATCAGGAACGTTGTTTCAATTCAGGAATATTTAACCTTTTTTCCGGAATTATTGGTTGTTAGTCTGTATGTAATATTTGTACTAAACAAATCGAATCGACATCTGAGCGATTGGATCTAAATTAACAAAGATTGCAATTTTTATGATAGATATCCCTCTGCTGCGCCGCAAAACCGGACTAGATTGGGGTCTAGTGATGGGATCGATCGCGATCGGTGGAAGCTGGCTGTATCTAAATCGATCGGCACTTCATTGGTTGGCAACGTCGATCGCTGATATCTCTCTCTTTAATGGGGTGATCTTAGTCGCAGGTGCATTACTATTGCTATGTCTAGGGTGGTGGTATCGTCGATCGATAGAACTAGCTCCAGGACTATATCGGATTCCCTTACTGCTGCTATTTGGTTGCGGTTTAGCGGCGATTTCGACTCAATGGTTGGTGTCACTTGTCCAGTTACCCGTTGGGTTGTTTTTGTTGGGCAGCTATGGGTTAGTGGGCTTAATATTGGCTCTACCAGTCTGGAAACGAGGTTTACCAGTGGCGGTGGCGATCGCTTGTTTGCTACCGTTTGGAGTGCAATTTAGCACCGGAGTTGGTACGCCAGCGCGGATCTTTACCGCTCAAATTGTCGAGTGGATTTTGCACTCCTGGCAGATTTCGGCAATTTCGGCAGGTGATGTAATTGTGTTGGAAACAGGCGTTGCTTACGTTGATCTGCCTTGCAGCGGACTCAAGAGCATGTGGACAGGGACGCTGTTTTTGCTGGCATCCACTTGGCTGGAAGGACGGCAGATCGGGTTGCGCTGGGTAGGTGTGGGACTGGTGAATTTGGGGCTGTTGGCGATCGCCAATACCGGACGGGTATTGATTTTGACGATCCTTACCCATGTGCTCCACCAACCAACATGGGCAGAAATTTTACATGTGCCCTTGGGATTAATCGGGTTTGTGATGGCTAGTTTATTAACCTGGGGACTGCTGCGGTGGGTACCTACAACGGGAAGTTTAGCGGAAGTGAAAGATCCTGCTGAAACTAAGCTGATGGGACTGAACTGGCGATCGCTCTTGGGATTAGCGGGTTTGTTGCTAGCATTGGCGATCGTGCCAGTACCACAGACAGATAGATCGATCTCAGCGATAGATTTATCAAAATTGGAGTGGGTGCCTCCGATGCAGACTCAATCCGTGGCTCTTAATCGTCCAGAACAGAAGTTTTTTGCTAACTATCCAGGTGTAACCACCCGCAAGCAACAATTCCAATATGGTGATCTGACTGGAACTTCAGTGCTAGTAGCCAGTCCTACTTGGCAAGCGCACCATTCACCGGAAGTCTGTCTAGCATCAATTGGCTACAAAATCGCGCCGGAGATCCAACAGCTAGTAACACCAGATGTGACTGCCAGATGGTTGTCCCTAGATGATGGCAAAAGATCCGCTGTCTATTGGTTCCAATCAGCAACCACCACCACTGATAACTTTAATTCTCGCTTCTGGGATGAAGTATTTCGACGCGAATCGCGGTGGACGATGGTTTCGGTGGTATTCGATGGAGCTGATTCGCCCAAATCTCCGGCAGTACAAGGATTTATCAAACAGACTCACGATGAGATCGACAGGCTTCAGCAAGCCAAAGATTAAAATCGCGGCAATAAGTTAACCCAAGTTATTACCTATAGAATGCCTACGATTGAAACCATCCTGACGGATACGCTCCGCGAGTGTGGCTCATGAAGAAAAGTCCGCGTAGGGGGACTTTGTATCATTAGCGGAGACTTTAGTCTCCAGCCTCCTTTTACCCCCAACCCAACATGAAATTACTATTCAAAATTCTATTCTGGATCTCCAATATCACATTCCTCCTCGTTTTCTGCGTCGGCTTTTTACCAAACATCGGTATGGCACTAGTCAGAGACTCGATCGGGGGAACAGTGCCGATCGATCTGATGCTGCCATTGATTGGGTTAGTCGGTGTGCCGATCGCAACGACGATTGCTGGAACTAGACAACAGCAAGCTAAATCACCATTACCGTTATCTTTGTTTGAATGGTTCTATGCGATCGAAGCACCGATTCTGGCTGCCTGTATGATTCGGCTATTTATGCTGCGCGAGTTGACAACAGCTAGTAGCTTCTTGCTGGTTTCGGGTGTAATGGGATTTGCGGGCAGCTATTATTGGTTTTGGCAACAGCGGCAAGCGGAATCAGCGAAGCAGCGAGGAAATTTGTTGTCGCTGGCAGGTTTGAGCTTATTCTTACTGGTTTCGCTGTACTTGGTGGCGATCTCGTCGTTTTTCTTGCTACCAGTCGGTATCTGGTTGTTGAGTCATCTGGAGGCACTGTTTTTGAGCATAATTGTGTTGCCGCTGTTCGCTTGTGCTTTCGCTGTCAGTAGTGCGCCATTTGGGATGGCATTTGTCGCCCAGAAACTGTGGTGGCAAAATCTCCAGCAATCAATTGAGCGGTATGGCAAATGGCAAGTACAGTCTTTGGTTGGTGGTTTGGCGATCGTCTGGTTGGGAGTATTGATCTCGATCCAGCATCAGCCCCAAATCGAGGCGTTTGCATTGTTGAAACAACAGCCAGTCGATAGATCTGCTAATCTTCAAAAGTCGGAGCAAATCCGCCAGGGCTTATTAAACGCCTATCTCGCCGATTATCGCTATCTTCGCACATCAAACGATCAAGATATCTTGAGTGCTTATGAGTGGCTAAAATTTCCACAGCCCTTCGCCCAAAGCTTGCAAGATACCTACAATTTTTTGACCGAGCCATTCGTCTATCAAGGAACTCGATCCGATCGTCAAGAGGCGGAAAAACTCTACGCCGAATTTTTTGATCTGCCGATCTTACGCGGCGAAAAAGATCCCATTCGTCGTGCCGTTGAAGCAAACTTCAATCGCAGTGAAGTCAATGCCGGATTGCTGAGTATCGATGCCAATCGGGTACTTTTGACTCAGCAACAGGTCAAAGTCACACCCCACGGAGATTGGGCTGATGTAGAACTCCATGAAATCTATCAAAATCAAACATCAAATCGGGAAGAAATCTTCTATTACTTCTCATTGCCTGAAAGTGCGACAGTAACTGGAATTTGGTTGGGTGAAACTGACAATAAAGCCCTAAGTTTTCCATTCCAAGTATCTACTCGCGGCGCAGCTCAGAAAATCTATAAAGAACAGATCCAGCGACGAGTCGATCCAGCTTTATTAGAACAAGTTGGCCCTCAAAATTATCGCCTGCGTGTTTATCCAGTCTTACCACAGGGGCAACCGATGAATATGTGGATGACGTATAAAGTGATGAAGCAGGACAATAGTTGGCCACTGCCACAACTTAATGAGCGGCGAAATGTTTACTGGAATCGGAATACTAACCGGACAATTGATGGTAAAGCTGTCGCACTAGGGAATCAATGGCTCCCCGATTCGATCGCTGCTGATAAATCAGCACCAGCAATGCATCAACTGACATTACCCAATGGTAGCAAGATCATCGCCAAACCCTTCGATCCTAATGGCTATAGCTTGCCCCAAAATAAACGGCTGGCGATCGTCCTCGATGGTTCCTACAGCATGAACGCCCATCGCCCCGAATTGGTGAAAACGATCGAAACCATTCGATCGAATATCCTCCCCCACAATCAACTAGATCTATATCTAACGGCTAGTGAATCAGCCCAACCCCAATCGTTGCCAATGGCTGACTTCAAACCAGATCGGGTGATCTTCTATGGCTCGATCGAACCACAGCAGATGTTGGCGCAATTCCAGTCACTCAGTAAAGGGTCTGCTAATCCTAAATACGATGGAATTATCGCCATTACCGATCGAGGTAGCTACGAGTTGTCAACCGATAAAGACAAGACGAAATCGGTGCCCGCGCCGCTGTGGATGGTGCATTTAGGTGGATTACCCTTTGCTTACGATGATGCGACCCTCTCGATGATTCAACATAGTGGTGGTAGCGTCTCGACTGAGATCAAAACTGTGATGCAGCGGATCGCCACACTACCAAGTTTGGGTCAGGATACATCACTGTTGAGTGTAGTTGATAACTACGCTTGGTTCCTGAGTCAGGCGGCAGATCCAACTGTCAAGCCAAAAGATGATGGCTTTGATCCGATTGCGGCACGGCAATGGATCACCCAGGTGAGCCAATCATTGCAGCCAGCGCAGCTCAAAGAATTGGATGCGGTGCATGTATTAGCCAAGCGATACAACCTCGTCACCCCCTATTCCTCGATGCTCGTCCTCGTCAACGATCAGCAGAAGCAAGATCTCAAGAACGCCGAGCAAGGCAAAGATCGCTTCAAACGGGAAGTAGAAGATAAACAACAGTTACCACCATCAAATGTTTCAGCTACGCCAGAGCCTGCTGAATGGTTGCTACTAGCGATCGTGACGGTGATGTTGGGCGGAGTGTATCGACACAATATCACCAAATCGGTGGTTTAACAGCTAGCAACTTGAGTTACGGTAAGCTAAAGACATTATTTAGATATTTATGCCTGATGTCTTTTTCTTTCGATCGACGTGACTGTTGGATTTTTGATCTGGATGGGACACTGACCCTGAGTATCCACGACTTCGACGGGATCAAGCGAATATTGGGGCTACCGCTCGATCAACCGATCCTCGAAGCTCTAAACAATCTACCCACCGCCCAAGCTGCTGATGTAACTCAGCAGCTTGACATTTTGGAGCTGGACATCGCTCACCGTGCCACAGCTCAGACAGGTGCCCGTGAACTCTTAACCACATTGCGATCTCGTGGTGCTCAGATCGCCATCCTCACCCGCAATAGCAAAGCCAATGCCCAGGTTACTCTAGCCGCCTGTGGATTAGCTGAATTCTTTCCGACAGAATTAATCCTCAGTCGCCATTGTTGTCTGCCGAAGCCTAGCCCAGAGGGAATTTTGCAATTGCTATCAGGTTGGAATGCACTCCCAGATCGATCGGTAATGGTGGGAGATTATCTGTTTGACTTAGAAGCCGGACGACGGGCTGGTAGTGCTACTGTCTATCTCGACCCCACGGGAGCATTTCCGTGGCTAGATCATGCCGATCTACCGATTACGGACTTAGCAGAACTTACGGCAATTCTCTAGGCTTTGGGCTTGAGGCATAAACTCACGATGGTTCTTATCAAAAAAAATGCTAGAGAAATTAATCCCTAGCAATACTTACAATTACCTGCAAGCAAATGCAGTCTGAAACTCTTCTAACAATTAAGTTATGGATTCCCAGATTGAGCTAATTTATCCTTGATATCAGCCAACATTCCAGCCCAGCGTGGGTCGGGTTGGAAACTTTCATTCGTTACAGTACTGGTGTAGTTATTGGCACCGCCCTGAGTCTTGTTGCCCTCTTTGCGACCACCTTTTTTACCACCACCACCGCTAGTAGCTCGGCGAGGGGTACTAGTTTCGCCAGGAACTTTCTTGTTCAGTGTCGGTTTGGGGACATTGCTAGGTTCTCTAGGCGCAGTAGATTCGCCACCTTCGCCATCTTCTTCATCTTGCCCTTTGGCTTTAGGTAGAGCTTTCTCAATTTTGATTGGTACCTCTTGGAACATGGCACCATTATATTTTTCAATGATTTGGTCTGCTTGTTCATCGGTTTCGACGGTGACAAAGCCAAATCCACGGCATTTACCAGTTTTGCGATCTTTGATCACTTT
>CASBPY010000059.1 GCA_949127675.1 Synechococcales cyanobacterium PMM_0072 | reverse complement strand
GGCATTATCAGTCGGAACATCTTTGTCTATATCAATACCCAAAGGAATAGCAGAGTCGAACGAAATCAGTCAAATTCAGCGCATTAACATTTCTGCTGGCGATACTGCGGCGATCAAACTGAGTACGGTCAAAAATCAAACTGATCTGATTCAGTCTAGCGGTAGACTAATTAAATTAATTGGATATTATGTATCGCAGTCTTGGAATCCTGGCATGACTTCAAATACCTTTGAGTTCAAAGGAATATACAATGCATCTCAAATGGTACTTGAAGATGGTAGTATTATTAGTATTTTTATGCCTGGTCATAAACAATCATTAAGATCTTCAGAGGAAGTGAATAAATATAAAGGTAAAATTGTCGAAGTGATCGGGGTAATTAAGCCTAAGACTAAATCTAATGATCGTCTTAAATCGAGCGAGTTTTTTATCGACCTCAAAGAATTAAAACTTATAAAATAGATTGTTATGATCGGGATTAGTTGGGTGTGTTGGGTTATCTCCTTACAGTGAGGCTATTGCTCTTGGCGTTAGCCTGCCGTAGGCACGGGCAAACGCTCCGCTAACGCCAACATTCTTCAACCCAACCTACAAAACTATCAATTAACTCACTGCCATATCCATTAATACCTGCTGCGTACTTTGATTTTCAGAGCCAGATTGAGGACGACGCTGAATATAACTACCATCAGCTTGCATATCCCAAGCTTGACGATTATCAGCTAACATAATCCCCAATATTTCTTGGAGATCATTCGAGATTTCTGGATCTTCAATTGGTGTAATTACTTCTACTCGCCTGTCTAGATTTCTGGTCATCCAATCAGCACTACCGATAAAGATTTTCGTATCACCACTATTGTGAAAATAGTAGATCCGTGAATGCTCTAGAAAACGCCCGATAATGCTAACCACGCGGATATTGTCACTCACGCCTGTAACCCCAGGACGGAGACAACACATGCCGCGAATAATTAGATCGATCGAGACCCCAGCTTGAGATGCGCGATAGAGATTAGCGATTGTAGTTGGATCGACGAGGGAATTCATCTTGGCGACAATTCGACCAGATTTACCTGCCTTAGAATGGTCAATTTCTTGCTGGATCAATTCCTCGAATGATTCACGAGAATTGACTGGGGAGACAATTAACTTCCGATAGGAACGTTGAAGCGAATAACCAGTCAGGTAGTTAAATAAATCGGTCAGATCTGCACCTAGTTCGGGACGGCAACTAAATAAACCGACATCGGTGTATAACTTAGAGGTTTTAGCATTATAATTACCTGTACCAATATGAACATACCGCCGGATTTTATCATCTTCCCTGCGGACGACTAATACGACTTTAGTATGTGTTTTTAGTCCTACTAGCCCATAAACTACGTGAACACCAGATTGCTCTAATATGCGAGCTAAGTTGATATTATTTTGTTCGTCGAATCGAGCTTTTAGTTCAATTAATACCGAAACCTGCTTACCATTTTCAGCAGCTTTCATCAAGGATTTCAGGATGTGAGAATCTCCTGTTGTCCGATAAAGAGTCATTTTAATGGCTAGCACCTTGGGATCGGTGGCAGCACAGCTAATAAATCGCTCGACTGTATCTGCAAATGATTGATATGGATGATGAACTAGGATGTCTTGTTTAGCAATTAGACTAAAGAAGTTACCACCATCTTCAGTAACTTTTAATCTTCTTAAAGATGCTGGAATAATTGCATTCCACGGTGGATCTTTTAATTCAGGTACAGGTAATGATAAAAAAGAGATCACATCCCCTAGTCCTAACATACCATTAACTTCATACAGATCTGCTGCTGCAACTTCTAGTTCCTCTTGCAACATCTGACGAATCTGGGTTGGCATGGCTGAGTCTACTTCGACTCGCACTGGCGAGCCACCTTTACGCCGCTTCCGTAGTCCGTCTTCGATCGCTAGGAGTAAATCGTCGGCTTCATCTTCTTCGAGGCTGATATCGGCATTGCGGGTGACTCTGAAGGTGTAACAATCTTGGATATTCATCCCTGGAAATAGGGATTCTAAATTGTGGGCGATTAGTTGTTCGAGGGGAATTCCTGTCCAAATTTGGGATCTTTCTGGACGGGTTTGGGGCGGTTTGGCTACATCAATCACCTGTAAATCTGGTGGCAAAACGATAAAGCGTGGCAAAACTTTTGGTACCTTAACTCTGGCAAATAATTCTTCCCCTGTATCAGGGTGTTTGATCACTACGGCGAGATTTAAGCTGAGATTAGAAATATAAGGAAATGGATGTCCAGGATCGACAGCTAAAGGAGTAAGAACGGGAAATATTTGTTCTTCAAAATAGGTCTGTAAATAGTTGCATTGTTCCTGATTTAAATCGTAGTAATCTAGCAGGTAAATTCCTTGAGCAATTGTTGCGGGACGGAGGATTGTTTCAAAATGGTGATGCTGTTTGGTAACTAGCTGTTGAACTCGATCTCTAGCTACTGTTAATTGCTCTGATGGTGTGCGCCCGTCTGGAGATCGGGTGCTGACTTTTGCCTCGATTCGCTCTTTGATCGCGGCGATTCGCACCATGAAAAATTCATCGAGATTCGAGCTGAAAATTCCCATAAATTTCAGTCGTTCGAGTAATGGTGTACGCTGATCCATCGCTTCATGGAGCACGCGAGCGTTAAATTCCAACCATGTTAGTTCCCGACTCAGATAATACTGGGGATCTGTGAGATCGATGTCTGAGGAATGAGTTGCAGGTGATTTTGAGACAGTCATATTCCTCAGCTTTAGTTCAAAATTAGTACAAGTTTCCTAAAAAGTCTTGACACCGATCGCCAGATAAGATACGAAAGTACTAGTTAATTAGCGAAAGCGATATACTTGACTCTACAGATCAAATATATCGGTATTTCAGTTCATTTGACAGGTTATTTGAGCACAATTAGTCAGTAGTTGAGAGAATCTCAAACTTTACCTGCGACTGAGGAGGCTGGCTTTGATGGGTTATTAATTATTAAGTTAAATAAGTTTTAGTTCTAAACGTGCAAATTTTGATGCACTTCATCGATCGGAATTATGACTAAAAAGATATTGATCGTGAAAATGTGGTTGAGATTGTGCGAATTCTTTATGCAACAAGAGATATTAGGAGTATTTTCGATTTACAACCAATCATTCTCTATCTGAATTGGATAGTTATTATTTTTGAGTTTACATATTCCACTCACCATCTATAATATACGGATATCATAAACCTTTCAGCATTTACTACTGTGGCAGCACCAGGAAGTTACAAAGATACCGTAAACTTACCCCAGACTAAGTTTGACATGCGCGCAAATGCCGTCAAACGGGAACCCGAACTCCAAAAATTCTGGGCAGACGAGCAGATTTTTGAGCGACTGTCACAGTCAAATCCTGGTGAGATTTTCGTGCTCCATGATGGCCCACCCTACGCCAATGGGACGCTGCACATGGGTCATGCCTTGAACAAGACACTCAAGGATATCATCAATCGTTATCAACTACTCAAAGGTAGAAAGGTGCGGTATGTACCTGGTTGGGATTGTCATGGATTGCCGATCGAGCTTAAAGTAATTCAGGATATGAAGCCAGAGGAGCGGAAAAATCTCTCGCCCCTGGAGCTGCGCCAGAAAGCGGCTGAGTTTGCCAAGAAGACGGTGGAGGCACAGAAGTTGGGCTTCCAGCGGATGGGAGTCTGGGCGGAATGGGATAAGCCCTATCTAACGCTACAGCCAGAGTACGAAGCTGCCCAAATTGGTGTATTCGGTCAAATGGTCTTAAAAGGCTATATCTATCGTGGCCTGAAACCCGTACATTGGAGTCCTAGCTCCAAGACTGCTCTAGCAGAGGCAGAGTTAGAATATCCCGAAGGACACGTCTCGCGGAGTATTTTTGCGTCATTCAAAATCACCCACGTTACTGATGCAGCCAAGGCGATCCTTGAGCCATTTCACGACGATTTAGCTGTAGCCATCTGGACAACGACACCCTGGACGATTCCGGCAAATTTAGCTGTGGCGGTCAATCCTGACTTGAGTTATGCGATCGTTGAAGTCTCTGGACGCGAAGATAATCAATATAATGGCTGCAAATATGCGATCATTGCCGCCGATATGGTAGAAGGTTTAGCTACTAAATTAAATCTCAATCTGACGACAAGATCTGTGATCAAAGGTGCAGAACTCGAACACTGTAAGTATAAGCATCCACTATACGATCGCGAGAGTCCAGTGATTATCGGTGGTGACTATATCACGACTGAATCAGGGACTGGATTGGTACATACGGCCCCAGGACATGGGCAGGAAGATTATATCGTCGGTCAAAAATACGGACTAGCAATTCTGGCACCCGTAGATGCTGATGGCAATTTTACCGAGGAAGCAGGTGAATTGTTTGCAGGCACTAATGTGCTTGGTGATGGCAATCAATTAGTGATTGAAGCCTTACTTGATGCCAAGTCATTAATTAAAGAAGAAGCGTATCCACACAAGTATCCTTACGATTGGCGGACTAAAAAACCAACAATCTTCCGTGCGACTGAACAGTGGTTTGCATCGGTAAAAGGATTTAAAGAAGCAGCATTAAAAGCAATTGCGGAAGTCGAATGGATTCCCGCCCAAGGTGAGAATCGGATCAGGCCAATGGTCGCCGAACGATCGGATTGGTGTATCTCCCGTCAGCGCAATTGGGGCGTGCCAATTCCAGTTTTTTATGATAATGAAACCAACGAGCCTTTACTGACAGAAGAAACGATTAATCACGTTCAAGGTATCTTCCGCGAACATGGTTCGGATGCTTGGTACTCGATGTCTGTCACGGAGTTATTACCCGAATCATATCGCAATAATGGTCGTAGCTATCGCCTGGGCACCGATACAATGGATGTCTGGTTTGATTCCGGTTCCTCCTGGGCAGCGGTCGCGAGTCAACGGGATAATTTAGTCTATCCAGTCGATATGTATCTAGAAGGTTCCGATCAACATCGGGGTTGGTTCCAATCTAGCTTGTTAACTAGCGTCGCTAATAACGGCATCGCACCATTTAAAACCGTCCTGACTCATGGATTTGTTCTTGATGATCAGGGGCGGAAAATGAGTAAATCATTGGGTAATATCATCGACCCAATGGTGGTGATGGATGGTGGTAAAAATCAACAAAAAGATCCCGCTTATGGCGCGGATGTGGTCAGATTATGGGTGTCATCGGTAGATTATTCTACTGATGTATTAATAGGCTCAACTGTGCTCAAGCAACTATCTGATGCTTCCCGCAAAATTCGGAATACAGCAAGATTCTTGCTAGGGAATATCCATGATTTCGATCCAGCTAAGGATGCGGTGCCTTATGCCCAATTACCTGAACTCGATCGATACATGCTCCACCGTCTGAGTGAAGTACTGAGCGAAATTACCGAGTCATTCGATCGATACCAGTTCTTTAAGTTCTTCCAAATCATCCAGAATTTCTGCATCGTCGATCTATCCAACTTCTATCTAGATATCGCCAAAGATCGTCTATATATCAGTGCGCCAACATCCTTCCGCCGTCGCAGTTGTCAGACAGTCCTAGCAATTGTCCTCGAAAATCTGACTCGAGCCATCGCCCCCGTGCTCTGCCACATGGCTGAAGACATCTGGCAGTATTTACCCTACCAAACCCCTTACAAATCTGTATTTGAAGCTGGCTGGGTCAAACTCGATCCCCAGTGGTCACAGCCCAATTTAGCAGTTACTTGGGATAAAATTCGCGACCTGCGAACAGATGTAAATAAGGTGATGGAACAAGCACGAACTGATAAGTCGATCGGTTCTTCCCTCGAAGCTAAGGTGTTGTTGCAAATTGAAGATCCCCTTCTCCGCGCTAAATTGGTGGAATTGGAATCTAGCTCCAGTTCCTCAAACCACCAGATTCAAGCAGGTGGATCAAACCAGAGTGGTAGTACTCCAACGATCGATCGATTAGTTAGTAGTGCTCCATTCGTGTCAGCACAGCAAATATTCCAGAGTGGTGGCAATGTGATTGGTGACACTGTTAATATCGTGGTTGAGACTTACCGACGCGGGTGGCGATTGATCGGCAATCTGCTGTTACTAATAGCTGGGGGGATTAGCTTATACATTGCGATCGGTTTAATTGATGTTGTCAATCGGATTCCGCTGGTTGAAACTACGCTCCAAGGTATAGGGCTAGTAATGAGTATTTTGTTTGTCTCGCGGAATATCTTAAAAACAGAGCAACGCCAGCAAACAATTGATCGGGCGCGTGCCTATTTCAATCAAGCATTGGGGGCACAAGCACCGATCGCCAGAACCGTTGAACTTCAGGAGCCAACCGGAGATCTGAGTGGGGTGATTCCTGTAAATGTCCCAGTTCAAGCAACCTTACCCCAACGCCAATCAAATGGCATCGACGAGTTGCGTTATCTCCTGCTAGCATCTCAAGTCGAATTAATCGATGATGCTAGTAAGTTACAAGAATTGGCACACCAAACAACTACTGCAACTGGCAAAATTGGCGTAACAACTGCCGATGGTGTGAAATGTGACAGGTGTTGGAACTACTCAGATACCATTGGGGAAAATACCGAGCATCCAACCGTCTGCAATCGATGTGTAGATGCATTAGCAGGTAAATTCTAATGTCCGACCTCGCGGCTGAAACTTGGGAACAACTGTATCAGGAAGGTCAAGATCGTTGGGATCTTGGCTGTATCAGTGATGTTGGCATGGGCAGCAAGTATGACTTGGAAAGGATTACATCCTATCATTCAATCAATTAAATAGTGAGATTTACCAAAAAGGTATTTGTCGGGAAACCCGACGAGCGCGAATCGCTACCTTCGCGGTGTGATTAATAAAGGACGAACATTGCTTGTTCCTATTCCTCTGTTCTCTAAAGATCCTGAGCCTTGTTTTGCTTCCAACAAGGCTCAACTAGATCTCTACGACTCAATCTGGTTTTCTCGAATCGTTACCATCACTTGTAAAACCTGAATTTTGCCCCTCAATTAAAGATGTGTCAGGCAGTCAGGAGTGCTAGAGATCTCTACTCTTAATCATGGTCTCGTGAGGAGTGTCAATGACTATTTGATTTACCAGATAGATGATCGGCTGTAGGACTGAATTTTGGTAAACGCAAAATCTCTAATTTGACTTTGGATCTATTTCGGTGTTTTTGGATCAAATCGGTGATTTTCCAAAAACTAGAGAATGATACGGGGTAAGGCTTTGAAGGTAAGCGAGCGGTGGGAATCGAACCCACAACAACAGCTTGGAAGGCTGTAGTTTTACCACTAAACTACGCTCGCATTTGGGCGAACTAATTCACCACTTAGACATAATAACATATCTCGAACGGACAATCGACATCTTTCGATCGAAATACCAAAATCAGTAGGGGATGCCCCTAGCGTTTACAGTTCAAGGTAAGGTCGCGTTTGCTTGCCGGAGACACAAGCAAACGCTTCCTGAGAAGTATCGGCACTCTCTGAGCGGCATCTTTACGCAGGATTGACTTGAGGTTGACGGTGCAAGAGGTTGATCACCGCTGCCTTTTCCAAAACCCCAATCAGAATGCCATCACTATTTGTCACACTTAGAGTAGTTACATGTTTGGATTCCAATTGCTCGATCGCTTGCAATAATGGTCGATCGCTAATGATAATAGTCGAGGGTTCAACTGTTTCCATAATCTCGCTCACTAAGGTATGCGCCCATCGATCGGATCTGACATTATTTAGTGCTGCTAATGCTAGTTCACCCACTAAGTAGCCTGATTCATTAGTAACGAGAAACTTCTGCCAGTTACTACCAGTAAGGGTGCGTTGATCTACAAATTCTCGGAGCGTGATATTGTTAGCGATGATCGGACTATTGGGCGTAACGGCATCACCTGCGGTTAACCCTGTCAACCGCTCTTGGACTCTGGCGAACTGAGCAGAGCGACCAGCATTTTGCAACAAGAACGAACCAATTAATAAGTTCCAGATGTTGTCAAAGCTACCATACAATAACAGCGGGACTAATCCCGATAGAATCGCTACCCAGCCAAAACCTTGACCGACGATACTAGCAATTTTTACACCTTTGTATTGATTGCCAGTAACTTTCCAGACGATCGCTTTGAGAATATTACCACCATCGAGGGGTAGTCCAGGGATGAGGTTGAATAAGCCCAATGATAAATTAATCATCGCTAATACTGCGGTAATTGCGGCTAATGGGCCAGTAATATGACCTGTAAAGCCAATCGTGGTCAGAATCCCAAATAAGCATAGACTAACAGCAGGGCCAGCGATCGCCACCCAAAAAGCGGCTGCTGGTGTCTCAGATTCCTTCTCTAAGCTGGCTAATCCACCAAAAATGAACAAGGTAATTGAATCGACTTTAATCCCCTGTTTAATCGCCACGAAGCTATGTCCCAGCTCATGAGCGAGTACGGAGCTAAACATTAATATTGCGGTAACTAGTCCCAACAATAATGGACTAGCACCTGGCAAATTGGGGAACTGCTCTGCCAAACCAGTGCCGTAGCTCCACGTTACCAACGCCAACACGAAAAACCAGGACGGGTTAATGTAAAAAGGAATACCAAACAAGGATCCGACGCGGATATTACCATTCATCACAGTCACCTGCTACTCAAAACATCGATTGTTTCTATTGTAACGAACCATTAAGCCATCTCTCATGATTTGATCGGGGTAATATCCGTAATGGCTAGATCCTACTTCACCTCTCCATCAAATAGACTCATCCACAACCGTTGGGTACCCAGTGTTCCAGTACAAAATAGCAACTTACCCAAGAGCGAAATCGCCAATTGGTTCAACTCATCATCATCTTGATAGATGGCTACCTTGGTGCGGCGGGGATTCATCCGACTCCGAAAATGGGCGCGAAAACGGTCTAAATATTCTGAAAGTCTAAAATTACACTCAGGCGGAATTTGCTTGACACTGAGCTGTTGC
>CASBPY010000058.1 GCA_949127675.1 Synechococcales cyanobacterium PMM_0072 | reverse complement strand
GGTGACTCGACCTAAAAAGGCTCCAAAAGTAGCGGCTTAATCTCACCACAAGAACGATTTCTCTAGCAACGACTTGTCTTTTTACAAGGCCGCTATTTTAGCTTCACTCATTTTTCGTCTAAACGCCAGTATATTATTAGTAATAAGCATAGATCTGAGGGTACCCATTAAGGGCACCCCTACAGGTTAATTGTGTAAAGGATGAATATTTATGATCGACAAGTCCAATGACAGTCATTTTATATTGGGGTGATGATGATTTTTCGATCGCTAAAGCGGTAACTGCGATTCAACATTCATCACTCGATCCAGCTTGGACGAGTTTTAACTATGAAAAGATCAGCCCAGAACGGGAAGGTGCAGTGATGTCGGCACTAGATGCCGCAATGACTCCGCCATTTGGAACAGGAAAACGGCTGGTATGGTTGGCAGATACCACACTGATGCAGCAATGTTCAGAAGCATTACTCGCCGAATTGGAGCGGACATTACCCCAGATTCCGGCGACGACAGTACTGCTACTGACTAGCAAAAACAAACCAGATGGTAGATTAAAATCAACCAAAACAATTCAGAAATATGCCAACGTTGAAGAATTTGGTTTAATTCCACCGTGGAAGACAGCCGAATTGAGTCAGCGGGTACAAATTGTCGCCAAAGAATTGGGTCTAAAAATCACCCCCGATGCCGTCCAACTCCTGGCTGAATCAGTTGGGAATAATACCCGCCAATTGTATCTAGAACTAGATAAATTACAACTACTTGCAGGTGGTGAAGGACAACAGATCGATCAAGTAATGGTTGCCAGTCTAGTAGTTGCCAATACTCAAAATAGCCTTCAATTAGCTGCGGCTATTCGTCAGGGAGATGTCGGCACAACCCTGCATCTGATTCGCGAACTAATCGATCACAACGAACCCGCACTCAAAATAGTCGCTACCCTCGTCGGTCAATTTCGCACCTGGTTGTGGGTAAAAATGCTGATCGAAGCTGGTGAAAAAGACGATCGAGTCATTGCTACCGCTGCTGGACTGGGCAACCCCAAACGGCTATTTTTTATCAAGCAAGAACTTCAAGCTACCACAGCCGATCGACTTGCGGCTAGTCTCCCTAAATTGCTAGACTTAGAATTCAATCTCAAGCGTGGTGCGGAAATTAACTCTACACTGCAAATTCATGCGATCGAGTTGTGTCAAATATTTAAATGAAAATCCGCCGCCGTCCGCCCAGTTCATCCGTCAACGTTGGGCCACTCGAATATCAGATTGTTGTGCCTGATTCTCAACCTGAGCATATTCTCGAAGAAATTGTTTGGTATAAGGAACGGGAAATTCCGCCGATGCGGGACAAAATGCCGCTGGATAAGCTGAAGAAACGGGTCGAAGTAATGGCACCGCCCTTAAACTTTTTGGCTGCGCTTAAGCAGGGGAAGACTCGCCCAGCGTTGATTGCTGAGGTCAAAAAGGCTTCGCCGAGTAAGGGGGTAATTAGAGCAGATTTTGACGCGGTGGAGATTGCCAAAGCTTACCAGCGAGGTGGGGCGAGTTGTTTGTCGGTGTTGACAGATAGTAAGTTTTTTCAGGGTAGTTTTGAGAATTTGGCAGCAGTCCGTCAAGCAGTGGATTTACCCCTGTTGTGTAAGGAGTTTGTAATCTATCCCTACCAGATCTACTATGCTCGCGCTCATGGTGCCGATGCGGTATTACTGATTGCAGCGATCCTGGAAGATAGCGATTTGCAATACTTTCTGAAGATTGTGAAAGTATTGGGGATGACAGCTCTAATTGAGGTGCATACTGCGGAAGAATTCGATCGAGTATTAAAATTAACTGGTGTCAAACTAATCGGGATTAATAATCGCGATCTGACGAATTTTAAAGTAGATTTGCAGACGACTCAGACACTGATTTCATCACGTAGACAAGAATTGATCGATCGAGATATCCTAATTGTCAGTGAATCTGGGCTACACACTGCTGAAGATCTCCAAATAGTTGCGGCAGCAGGTGTAAATGCAGTGCTAATCGGGGAATCATTAGTAAAGCAAGCCGATCCTGGACAGGCAATCATCGATCTGTTTGCAACCTAACCGCAATCTATTCACCCAATTCATCACCCATCCTACGCGGATTGGGTGAAACCACATTCATGGATCCCATTAAATTACCTTCCCTCGTCCATTACGAACTGATTTTACAAGTCCTCGAACGTCAAACGATGATCGCCGCAGATCGGGATCCGATCGTCCGAGAGCGCGTCCAGCAGTTGATTATCACGCTTCGCAAGGCTTTGTCTCAACACAAGTTATTAGAAGATACTTGCCGCCATCAGCAGATGGAATTAGAACACGTCTGGGCACTCAATTCGGTAGTTGGGAAGCAAGGAGTGACAACTAGGGATTAGGGGACTGGGGGACTGGGAGACTGGGAGATGCAAGTGTCGATTCCCACTATTCACTATTCACTGTTCACCATCCACAAATTAATACTTCAACAACTTTGGATCGACCAACCCGTTCCTAATTGCTAAAATTGCTGCTTGGGTGCGATCACGGACACTGAGTTTACTCAAGATAGTGTGAACATGAACGCGAACCGTACCTGTGGCAATATATAAAGCCGTGGCGATTTCTTGGTTGCTTTTGCCCATCGATACTAGGGCTAATATTTCCTGTTCTCGCTTAGTCAGAACTGTAGTCAGCGGTGGTAAAAGTTGCTTTTCAGGATCGCGAAACGCGCTAAAAATTTCGTTACTAGCGGCATTGTCCCACCAGGAAGCTCCGGCAACGATCGATCTAATCGCTAAGACGATCGAATTAGAAGCGAGTCCTTTGAGACAATAACCATTCACATTAGCTCCAATCAGCTCCTCGATCGATTGGGGCTGGTAATTTGAGGTTAAGACCAAAATTCTTAAATATGGACGATGGAGTCGCATTTGCTGGCAAGTTTCTAAACCATTAATGCCAGGTAAACCAATATCAAGAATCACGATATCAATCGCCAGATCAGTTTTGACGAGTTCAATGGCTGTTTCACCATCCTCTGCTTCTGCGGCAATGACCAAATCACCCTCTCGCACCAACCGAGTCGATAATCCTAACCGAAATAGCTCATCGTCTTCAACTAGCAAAATGCGGATTGTAGACATGTTCGGGGGAATAAATATTGCAGTATTTCTATACTGTTCTTATCTTAGGCTTCACTCGCTAACTTAGGCAAGGTGAATAAAAAAGTAACACCTTTGGCTACTGCTGGTTCTACCTCGATCGTCCCACCATGTGTTTCAATAATCTGACGAATTAAGTATAATCCTAATCCTGCTCCTTTGGCGCGACGACCGATTTCACTGCGATAAAACCTGTCAAAAATGTGTGGTAAATCCGCTGATTTAATCCCTCTACCTCGATCGATCACCCGCACTAGATATTTAGTTGGTTCTTCGTTTAAGGACACCATAATCTGGCTGTGAGGTGGTGATTGATTGATCGCATTGAGGAGGAGATTGGTAAATACTCGATCGATCCGATCTGGATCGCATTCGATCTCAGTTGTGGTACTTTCATTCACCCATTCAATCTGCACCTGACGACTTTTTGCTAAGTCCGTGAGGGTTTCGATCGCATTAGTAGCGATCGTCTCTAGATTAGTAGTTTCATAGCTCAAATATAGACCATGAAAGTCATTATGGCAGACTTCCAATAATGTTTTGAGGTGATGAATACTCGCTTTGTGAGCGCGGCTCATAATCCCCAATGCCCGTGACTGATCGGTAGTAACTGCTCCAAAATCACCTAACATTAAACCATTAATTGTCTCTACCGCACCAATCAGCGGTGTTTGCAGATCGTGGACAAGATTTCCAGCAAAATCTGTTCTCAACTCCGAAATCCTCGATTGAACGGCAATTTCTGCTTGACGATTGGCAGCTAATTCGCTGAATTCCCGAACTTGAATACTCAGTACATAGCAAATAATCAGCGCAAACACAGCCAGGATGCGATTGAACAAAACAACTTGATTAGCCGAACTAAAATATAAGTGATCTTTGTCGAAGCAGTAGATTAATGTCAGGATGACAGCTAAGATTGTGACCCCTTTTGCCCAACGAGCATTGATGCTGTAGCTCGCTAATAAAATTGGCACCACATATCCGTAGCCCACAATGTATTCACTGGGTAGGATGATTTGTAGACCCAGAATCACTGCAACCAAGCTGCTGACGATCCAGCGGGGATGATCGAGTTTTTTCATGGTATAAATTTCTAAATTGGCTTATGTAGTGAATTGTATCCTGAGGTCCGATCAAGATTCAAGTAGATGGTGAACACTATCTGGAAAATATATCCTTTGATATATCGACACAAGTAGCAATCTAATTTGCTAGTAAAACTTTGACTACTCAATTAAGTAGCGATCACTTAGATGGTAAATTTTAATTAAAGTTAACAGACAGCAGGCTTTAAATCCCCCATCGTACAAACCCAATTATCAATTATCAATTATCAATTATTTAACTATATCAATCTACGGAGAGCCTATGCTCATAATCGAATACTACACATAAGTGTAATGATATAGACGTTTAAATTTCCGACAGAGTGTTGCTTCAATCACTAACTTGGGGTTCAATAGCATATAGATAGAATAATTGATAATTACTCAATTGTTCTATCTGGCAACGCAGCCCAAAGCACATATTCTTTGACTTTAATCGATTGAGATTTTGCTAATAAATTTTCACAGATTTATTTG
>CASBPY010000057.1 GCA_949127675.1 Synechococcales cyanobacterium PMM_0072 | reverse complement strand
TAGGCATTACGTGCCATTAGACTCCAGAGATAGATTGCTACTATTGCGCCTAATACGGAGATCGCTAGCCCCGGAATACTCAAGCTTGTGGCAGCAAGTTGAATACTTCCCGTCGCAATGAGACTGTATAAACTACCGCCAACGAAGGCACCGACGATCCCCAAGACAATTGTTGATAAAATGCCACCACCTTGGCTACCAGGGTAAATAGCTTTAGCGATTGTGCCAGATAATAAACCGAGAACTGTCCATGCGATGAGGTTCATAAATAAGCTCCATTAAATTATTGATAGAAGAAGATTCAGCCATGACTGCTATTTTTCGCTTCCATACCACCAGAATATGCGGGTAGCTCGGACAGTGAATCTCCCAAATGAGGTAATGAATCAAAATCAAAAGTAATAGCTTTAGGTCGCAACCTCGATCAATCGAGATGTAAGCTGTTATGAACTATCAACTTCGATGTCAGGACTAAAGTAACGATCTATATCCATACTTTAGACAGATGAAGATCGATGGTTTTAAGTTTTAGACTTGATTTATCGCAAAAAATTCAAATCTGAACAGAAACACCATGAACATCAAATTAATTACCGTTGCATTTCTAGGTATCGCTACCTTAACTTTTGGTCGCCCAGTACAAGCACAGACAAAACCCAGCCAGATTGGACCCGCATTCTCTTTTGGTGGCGGTACAACTGTATTCGGTGTAGATTCTAGATTTCCAGTTTCCGAAAATCTCTCGATTCGCCCTAGTGTTCGCTTTCCCAGTGGTGGAGTCGTAGTGGGGGCGGCGGCTACCTATGACTTTATGACAAATGGGGACGACCGACTCGAACCCTATGTTGGTGCTGGTTTGAATGTATATACTGGCGATAATAATAACAGTGGAGCCAACTTGACTGGCTATGCAATTGGTGGTGCAGATTATGCGCTAACTGACCGATTCACACTTAAAGGTAGCGTAATCATCCCCTTCAAGAGTGAATACTCCACCGACATCGCTATTGGAGTTGGTTACAAATTTTAGTGCTATCTAAATACTGATAACTTCACACTTTAGATAGATGAATAATCATCCAGGCTGGCTCTATACTCTAAACATAGCAAAAATTAATTAATAAACTACAGAGGTGTGTATGATAGAAAAACTTGGAGTCGAAAAAGATGGTTATGATGCTCATATTATCCCTGGTGAAACCGCTGCTAGAAAAGAGCGCGAAGGCGACGACTATAAAAAAATTCCTGCAGGGAATCTAGAGGGCGGAGCAGCTATAGATAATGAAGGTTTGCTAAATAACTACGCAGTCGAACCAGAAATGTACTATGAAAATCCTGGTGATGCAGAGATAGAACAAAAGCCAACACAGTAGAATCAGGCAGAATAATAGAAGGGAATTGGGAATCAGTGTAGCAGTTTAAGAGCGATCGACAATCATACTGTTGGTCGCTCTTAAATTATTACAGATCCTGAGCCAAAGCGAAGAGATTTTCGGGGAGTATGCAGGCTAGTCAACACTCTTTAGATAGATGAGCTAAATAAATTCTCTCTGTCAAGAGAGGGATAAATGTTAGCTACCAAGTCTTACCAATTTCAGACTATAGGTTGATTTAATCGACTATCGATTCGGGGTAAGTTAGATATATCAACACAGCAGTAAACATAAATTACTCCTAATCTTAAAGGAAAGCCCCAATGAATATTTCTCCATTTTATAAACAAGCTATTCGGACAATTCAATTTTCTTTAGTAGCTCTGATTTGCACTGTAGCTCTCAACTTTGGAACTGCGACTTCCGCAGTGGCTGCTCCATTGCAAGTAGCACCAACTCCCCATTTAGCTATATTTGGCTGGGGCGAAAAGGCTCAAGGCAAAGCTGATGAACTAATTGGTAAAGCCCAATCCAAGACTGGCAATACGCTTGAAGGTACTAGTAACCAAGTCAGCGGACGTGCTAAATACGATATCGGTCGCGTCGAAGATGCAGCCCAACGTACTAGTGATAAAGCAGGCAAAATGGCTAAGGACATCAAAAAAGGTACTGATAAAAGTCTCAGCAAAGCCGGAGATTCTATTAAAGACACGGCTGATAATCTAGTTGATAGTGCTAAAAAACTGATCAATAACTAAACTAACACTTTCGATTAGATCACTCAATTAATTGTCCTTAACTTATCAACATTTATTGGAGTAAATATCATGTCTTTACGTTCTCTGTTTTCAATGTTTGCAACTCTGGTTGTTTCTGCTGCTTTAATCCTCGGATTAGCGACTAGTCCTTCGCTTGCTGGATCTAGTAGTGTCACCAAAGGTACAGAACAATTACCCGAAATTGATGCAGCAGCAGCAGCGGTTGCGGAACGTTCCTCACCGATGGAACTGGATGAAATCGAAGCCCGCAGTCAAAATGGTCTGAATGCAGTTCAAGGCTCCGCTGATGCAAGCAAAATGCACAAAGCTGATCGTTCTAAGCCAGGTCCTGCTATATCAGGAAAAATCGAGAAGGCACTTGACAAGATCAGTAAATAGTCAAACTTGCAAAATCAAATGGGGTAGTTGTAATAATTTAGATTTACTCTTACCCCAGTTCAAATATGTACCAATAGGTTAGTAAAATATCATGGCAACTAGAAAAATCAACATCGGACTTACCGATCAAGAACGTCAAGGATCGATCGGATTATTGAATGCAGCATTATCAAATGCTTACCTCCTATTAATTAAAACTAAAAAATATCACTGGGATGTCGTGGGACCACAATTTATGACCTTACATAAACTGTGGGAAGAACACTATCAAACTCTCTCGCTCAGTGTTGATGAATATGCAGAGCGAATCCGGATGTTGGGAGGCTATCCCGTCGGTACCGCCGCTGGATTTTTGGAATACTCCACCCTTTCAGAAGATCCTGGTGATATCCTCGGCGCAACGGCAATGGTGACTCGACTAGTGGACGATCATGAGACAATTATCTGCGGCTTACGATCGGCTATAGATGCCTGTGCTGAGGATTTTCACGATGCTGGTAATGCTGATTTCCTCACGGGACAAATGGAACAACATGAGTCGATGGCTTGGATGCTGCGATCGTTTATGGAAGGCGATGGTCTTGAATCTAACGGCCAGATTCCCAGTAATTCCGCTGTGGGTATTCCCGCTGGAGTCTAACTATTCCCAATCCAATTTTAAACTTAGCTCGCTGGAGAAAAGATCAGATGACAGAAATATTGAATTCGCTCAAAAATTTATCCGTAAAGAGCCTTTGGGCATTTGGGTTAGCTAGTTTAATTTTTACGGCGAGTCTAAACTTCTCTCCGGCTAGCTACGCTGCAACTCCAGCCAAAGCGGTAATTCAACCATTTGAATTGACAAACCCCGCAGCTACTCGATCGGAAGCATACGATGAAATTGCTAAATTAAACAGCGATCCCAAAGCACTGATTGCGGCTGAGAACAAAGAAGAGCAAGCTGAAGAACAAGCATATAAAGCCGAACAAAAGGCGACTGCTGAAAATAAATAAGTAGCCTTAGCAAAATTGATCGTGATTGGGCGAAGCAAGGTTTGTGCTCTGACCTTTGTTCGCCCAATCACTATCTGTGACTGCAATAGTTCACAATAGATGTATCTGCGGCATTAATTTCTTTTTTTAGACAGGTATTATTTTGGAAAAACCGATTCGGATTGCGATCGTTGAAGACCATGAATTAACCCGGATTGGGCTAAAAGCAGCTCTCCAGCACCGCGATGGAATCGACGTGGTGGGGGATGCTGCTAATGGTTATCAGGGCTTAAATCTATTACAAACCACTAAACCCGATCTAGCGATCGTCGATATTGGACTACCAGATATCGATGGGATCGAAATGATCCGCTTATTTAGGGAAAATCAGGGCGATAATCTGATTCCAACTAAGATTTTGATGTTGACCATGCACAAGGCGGAAGACTCGGTGATGGCGGCATTTGCGGCCGGAGCGGATGCTTATTGCATGAAAGATATCAACATGGATAAACTCGAAGAGGCGATTCGATCGACCCATGACGGCAATCCCTGGATCGATCCAACGATCGCCAGTGTCGTACTCCAGCAACTCCGTCAAAATACACTTTCACCAATAATCGACAAAGAAAAGACCACCCAAATTAAAGGGCTAGAAGGAGATTATGCTGATATTGTCGGGAGTGCAGGATTGACCGATCGAGAAATCCAGATCCTCCAATTAATCGTTGGTGGCTGTAGTAATGGCGAGATTGCCGAGCAGCTATTTGTCACTGTTGGCACAGTCAAAACTCACGTTCGGCATATCTTAAATAAACTCTGTGTAGACGATCGGACTCATGCCGCAGTTTTGGCTTTACGAGGTGGCTTAATCGAATAGCGATCCCACAAGAGCAGGATCGAACCCTTCACTATCTACCTCTTTTGATAGACAAATTTAGCTACTAAGTTGTGTAAAGTATAGAATACTAATTAACACAACTTAACTAATTATGTCTGAACCCAACGGCGTGATGATGCAGTACTTCCACTGGTATTGTCCTGAAGACGGTAGCCTCTGGAATCAGGTTGCCGAAAAAGCTGAAGACTTAGCAAAGGCTGGGATTACATCCCTGTGGCTACCACCTGCTTATAAGGGAACAGGCGGTGGGATGGATGTCGGCTATGGGGTTTACGATCTGTTCGATTTGGGTGAGTTTGACCAAAAAGGCTCGATCAGAACCAAATATGGTACAAAGGATGAGTATATTCAAGCGATTAAAACCGCCCAAACAGCAGGTATTCGGATCTACGCTGATGTGGTATTCAATCACAAGTTGGGAGCAGATTTAGAAGAGGAGGTGGAAGCAACTCCGTTTAGTACAGATAATCGAACTGAGACAGTTGGTGAGTATCAAAAGATTAAAGCGTGGACGCACTTTACTTTTCCTGGACGGAATGGTAAATATTCCAAACTGGAATGGCATTGGTGGCATTTTGATGCGATCGATTATAATGCTTTTAACGAAGGTGAATCGGCAGTTTATTTATTAAAGGGTAAATCTTTCGATCGTAATGTTGACCTGGAAAAAGGTAATTTTGATTACCTCATGGGTTGCGATCTAGATATGGAAAATCCTGAAGTAGTTGGCGAACTCAATTATTGGGGCGAATGGATTTACGATACCACCAATATCGATGGATTTAGATTTGATGCGGTCAAACATGTATCCGCAGAATTCTTTCAAAAATGGATTGAGCATGTGCGGAATCATGCCAAGCGGGATCTATTTGCCGTCGGTGAATATTGGTCTTACGAAGTAGAGGCTCTCCATAATTTTATCGAAACAACTGATGGAAAAGTTAGTTTATTTGACGCGCCATTGCATTATAATTTCCACGTTGCAAGTCAAGCTGGTGCAGCTTACGACATGACTAAAATTTTCGACAATAGCTTAGTTCAACAGCAACCAGCATTAGCTGTTACTCTGGTCGAAAATCACGATTCTCAACCGCTCCAGTCTTTAGAATCGATCGTCGAAGCTTGGTTCAAACCCCTCGCATACGCCCTAATTTTACTCAGAGAAGCGGGGTATCCCTGTATTTTTTACGGCGATTATTATGGGGCGCATTATAAGGATAATAAGGACAGAAATGAGTACGAAATCTGGATGGAATCTCACCAGTTTCTGATTGATAAATTTCTCTATGCTCGTCAAACTTATGCCTACGGAGCACAGCATGATTATTTCGACCATCCCAATACGATCGGCTGGACGAGATTGGGCGACGAGGAGCATCCTGGTGGGATGGCTGTGGTATTAACTAATGGTGAAGGCGGCGGTAAATGGATGGACATCGGACAGCCTAATTGTACCTACATAGATCTGACCGAACATGTCAAAGAATCAATCACTACTAATGATGATGGCTGGGCAGAATTTCGTTGTAATGGCGGCTCTGTCTCCGTGTGGACTCAACAACCATCTAAATCTTAACTGATTCACCTCTCAATACGGTTCGGTTAGTCAGCGACTAAAGTCGCCGCTAGTGATGCAAAGTCTGCCTACGCAGACTAAAATCAATTCAAATATTCACTTAACCGAACCGTATTGATTCACCTCTAGCCC
>CASBPY010000056.1 GCA_949127675.1 Synechococcales cyanobacterium PMM_0072 | reverse complement strand
GTTGAACGTACCGGAGATACCTAAAGGCATACCGTCAGAGAAAGAACCTTGACCGATTGGGTAGAAGTGAAGACCGATTGCGTTGGATGAAGGAATAACAGCACCAGAAATGATGTTGTTACCGAACATTAAAGAACCAGCGACTGGCTCACGGATTCCATCGATGTCTACAGGAGGTGCAGCGATGAAAGCGATGATGAAACAGATTGTTGCAGACAGTAATGTAGGAACCATCAGTACACCGAACCAACCAACATAAATGCGGTTCTCGGTGGAGGTGATCCAGCTACAAAAACGGTCCCATACATTTGCGCTTTCGCGACGTTGTAAGGTAGTGGTCATTTGTTTATAATTGCGATGAATTTTCAAGGTGCGGTGTTGATTGCTCAACCCCTATGCATCTAATATTAGAGGGTTTATTTCTATTTGTAAAGCGTCTTAACAATCTCTTCATATTTGGGTTCGATCAAAACTAGTTGGGTTTTGATGTATTCCGGCTAGGGATCGAGGACTTAAGCATATACGTGGCTCTGTTTCAGTTCACTCTGAATCACAATCAATGAGAAAGGTTACATTTTGTTAATTATCCTGGCGGCCAAGTCATCGACCGCTTGCCTAGTAAGTGTAAATGGAGATGAAATACTGTCTGACCGCCATCTTCACCAGTGTTGATTACGACCCGATAGCCTTGTTCTAAGCCTTCCTGAGCCGCTACTCTCTTAATTGTTAACAATAGGTGTCCGAGTAAAGCAGCATCTGAATCTGTAGCTTGATCGATCGATTCGATCGGTTTCTTGGGAATTACCAGGATATGGACTGGTGCTTGGGGCTGTACGTCCCGAAAAGCTAGTACGAGATCGTCCTCATATACAATGTCGGCGGGGATCTCTTTCCGAATGATTTTACTGAAAATGGTTTCACTCATAAACGCTCATAATAATGTGCTTAAATTCAGCCGCCATGATTTTTCCGCTTTTAGATGGATTTATGCCTAGTATAAATGCCCTGAGCTTGATGGTGGCAACTTTCGGAGTCGATTGCGTCGATCGGACTACACACTAGATTATGGATTGGGTTGTCAAGATTTATGTCAACAAGTTGAAGAAAATCAAAAAGTTTTATCTTCGATCGCAAACAAATGTTAAGTTCTAAGTTGCAAATTGTTGCAGATAACTCTCGGAACTCCCACCCATCAGGGATTTTCTGCTAGAACTACTTAAGAGTGAGAAATGAGTGGGCACATCAACTGAGTGACGCTACAAATCACTTTCATATTTGCTTGATTGCTCCACCATCATCCTTTTCAAGCCATTTTCTCCAAATTCATCCCACATTATCCCCCAGGAGCTACCGAATGTTCACCAACGTCAAGTCCACCATTAGACATATCGCCCCCGACAATATCCAGGGGAGACAGTTATTGAAGGTGGTCTATGTTGTGCTAGAGCCTCAGTATCAGAGTTCCCTCTCTGCCGCTGTGAAAGCAATTAACGACAATAACCCCAAGATTGCGATCGAAATTAGTGGCTATCTCTTAGAAGAACTCCGCGATCCTGAGAACTATGCTGGGTTGCAGAAAGAGATGGAGACGGCAAATGTCTTCATCGCTTCACTAATTTTCATAGAAGATCTAGCTGATAAAGTCGTTGCGGCGGTTGAGCCTCACCGCGATCGGTTGGATGTATCGGTAGTCTTCCCTTCGATGCCTGCGGTGATGCGGTTGAGCAAAATGGGTAGCTTCTCCCTCGCCCAGTTGGGTCAATCCAAGAGTGCGATCGGTGAGTTCATGAAGAAGCGCAAAGCCAAGGCTGGCGCGGGTAGCTTCCAAGATGGGATGCTGAAATTACTCAATACTCTCCCTAATATTCTTAAGTACCTACCAATGGAGAAAGCGCAAGATGCGCGGAACTTCATGTTGAGTTTCCAATACTGGCTCGGTGGTACGCCGGAGAACTTGGAAAACTTCCTGCTGATGTTGGCTGACAGATATGTATTGAAGGAAGATGATACCCTCAATTCTGCTGACTCTGCAGGGGAAATCAAATATCAAGATCCCGTCACCTTCCCCGACATGGGGATCTGGCACCCCCTCGCACCGCAGATGTTCGAGGATCTGAAGGAATATCTCAACTGGTATACTAGCCGTCGCGACATCTCTGCCGACCATAAAGATCCTCTCGCGCCTTGTATCGGACTAGTATTACAACGTACCCACATCGTCACAGGCGATGCGGCACACTACGTTGCGGTGATCCAAGAATTGGAATCGATGGGCGCACGAGTTATTCCCGTATTTGCGGGTGGGTTAGACTTCTCCAAGCCGTTAGAAGCTTACTTCTTCGACCCGCTCAAGGCGGATAGTGCGATCGTTGATGCAGTCATCTCCTTGACCGGATTTGCCCTCGTCGGTGGCCCTGCACGTCAGGATCATCCCAAGGCAATTGACGCACTCAAACGGTTGAATCGTCCATACATGGTGGCTTTACCACTCGTCTTCCAAACCACTGAAGAGTGGGAAGAAAGCGATTTAGGTCTGCACCCGATTCAAGTTGCGTTACAGGTAGCGATTCCTGAATTAGACGGTGCGATCGAACCCATTGTATTATCGGGTCGCGATGGCATGACTGGACGGGCAATTACGCTCCAAGATCGGGTCGAAGCGATCTGTGGACGTGCCATGAAATGGGCGAATCTCCGCCGCAAACCAAAACTTCACAAAAAAGTTGCAATTACCGTTTTCAGCTTCCCCCCTGACAAAGGAAACGTCGGTACAGCCGCATATTTAGACGTGTTCGGCTCCATCTTTGAAGTGATGAAAGCTATGAAAGATAATGGCTACGACTTACCAGAACTTCCAGCCACATCAAAGGAATTAATGGAAGCCGTTATCCACGATGCTCAGGCGCAATATAATAGCCCTGAATTAAACGTCGCTTATCGGATGTCCGTTGATGAGTATGAGAAACTTACCCCATACTCCGAAAAACTTCACGAAAGCTGGGGACCACCACCAGGAAACCTCAATAGCGACGGTCAAAACTTAGTTATTTATGGCAAACATTTCGGTAATTTATTCATCGGGATTCAGCCCACCTTCGGCTATGAAGGCGACCCTATGCGGTTGTTATTCTCCCGTTCCGCTAGTCCCCACCACGGTTTTGCAGCTTACTATACCTACCTGGAAAAAGTGTGGGAAGCTGATGCTGTCCTCCATTTCGGTACCCACGGCTCCCTCGAATTTATGCCTGGGAAGCAGATGGGGATGTCGAATGAATGTTTCCCCGATAGTTTGATTGGGAATATCCCCAACCTCTATTACTACGCAGCGAATAACCCCAGCGAAGCGACTATTGCTAAACGTCGTTCCTACGCGGAAACTATTTCCTACCTCACCCCACCTGCCGAAAACGCTGGCTTATATAAAGGTTTACAAGAACTCGGCGAACTCGTAGGTTCCTACCAATCCCTCCGCGATAGCGGACGCAGCATCCAAATCGTCAACACGATTATGGATAAAGCACGGATTTGTAACCTCGACAAAGATATCCAAATCCCCGATATCGATGCCGCAACAATGGAAATCGAAGAGCGCGATAACATCGTCGGCGCGGTTTACAGCCGCCTGATGGAAATCGAATCGCGGTTACTTCCCTGCGGATTGCACGTCGTTGGTAAACCACCTACAGCCGAAGAAGCGATCGCCACGCTGGTTAATATCGCATCACTCGATCGAGAAGAAGAAGGGATCAAAGGCTTACCCCGCATCATCGCCGAAGCTATTGGACGAGATCTCGAACAAATCTATCAGAATAACGATCGAGGTATCCTCGAAGATGTCCAACTGCTGCAAGATATGACCCTTGCCGTCCGCGAAGCCGTCGCCGCGATGGTTAAAGCTCAAATCAACGAAGAAGGGCGAGTATCCTTCGTCGCCAAGTTAAACATCTTTAACATGGGCAAAAAAGCACCTTGGGTCGAATCCCTCTACGCCGCAGGTTATAAGAAAATCAACCTCGACGAAATCAAAACTCAATTCGACTACCTCGAATTTTGCCTCACCCAAGTCTGCGCCGACAACGAACTCGGAGCCTTACTCCAAGGATTAGACGGCGAATACGTCCT
>CASBPY010000055.1 GCA_949127675.1 Synechococcales cyanobacterium PMM_0072 | reverse complement strand
CTTCAGGCATAACATCAGATTCAGCAACAACAGCTTGAGCCGCTTTTAAGGCAACTTCCGCTTCCGCCGCTCTCAGCGTAGCCTCCACGGCAGCTTCAGCCTCAGCTTGAGCAATCAGAACCGCTTCAGGAATGTAGTCGGGGTGGTAAGGAATTAGACCTGTACTCCAAAGAGCCAGACTCGCTTCTCTCAACCACTTCTTGAGCCGTCGATTGGTTGAAAAGGGAATCCAGTCAGAATCCAACGCCTCACTAAAAGGGATATACTCACTCAGGATCTTATTCTTGTCCTCTGGAGCAATCAGCATCTCTGGAAAGAAAATAGACTGAAATCCATACTTATCTAACAGTGCCTGAATTTTGCCATCGGGATCGAAACCGCCCCGCTCCCAGCGGATATTTGTCGGGGCACCCAAATTTTTCACCAAAACGTGAGGAATCTTACCTTGTGAAGCCTCAACTGATTCCACGAATAGTTCCAGCGATTCTGGCGTACCATTGGTGATGAAGAAAAATACAATATCGATCGTATTATCGGGATCTGCCAGCATTCCCACCACATCATTCTGTTCGATCCAGCGATTGAGGTAAGCAGCCACCTGAGAAGGCATCACAATTAGAACATCCTGCTGTTTGGCAAGATCGAAGATTTGGTCAGCCAAAAAGTAATCATTAGCATTACCCGTAAAGGTAATTTGTTCTTGAAGAGTCAGAACTTCCTCTTTTTTCTTAGTAGCAGTCGAATTCTTCCGCGAAACAGTCTGAAGATCGATATTCTCCGTTACCGTTGTACCATTCCTGAAGCCCTCATACATCGCCTTTCGATATGTCAGCCCCACATTCGGCGTAGAGGCATCCGCATCAATCAGGAAAAATGGATGGTTTGCCGCTGTCATTTGCTCTGCTGCTGCCAATGCCACAGTGGTTTTGCCCATCCCACCCTTCTCACTCACCATAAATCCAATTGACGTTCGCTTGGGAGTCGGATCGATGACTGGATCTGGTGCTTTAACAGTTTTAATTGCCTTCTTAGTCATAATTATCCAGCTTTTGTCGTTATTTTAGATTGAGACTTAATTACAGATTTAGGTTGAGGTTTAGGCATCAGATACTCCCAAAGGCAGTAAACATCTGCCATCCGCGACTGGCATCCTGCTGGTACATCTAACTTGGGTAAGTTAAATCCGGTGTCGCTATAGTAAATAGGTGTTTTGCCATCTAACTGTTCGCGGGACGGCAATCGACGATCGAAGTAGTAAACTAGTTCATCTCTAAGCACGTCCGCCGCTCCTCCAGAAATCATTACTTCCTCCAGATCGCTAGGTAGATATTCATCTAACCAGTTGAAAATCGCCTGACAGTAGATTTCGTTGGTAGATTCCAGTACCTGAATCAAACGAGCAAGTTCTTCTTCAGCAGCCTGCTCTTCCTGCTGCCGCAAAATCGGCTGGAGTGCCGCCCGCTCCTCCTGCAACCAATATTTAGCCATTACGACACTCAAATCCTCTAACTTGTATCCAGAGGTTCTTTTGACGACTTCCTTGACCCAATTATGAAAGCCCAGGTCACAACTAGCAAAATCACTAACTACTCCATTCTTGGTAACGTAACAAGTTAAATTCCGATGACCTGCCATAAATACGCCAACTTTAGATTGGGGATTGGCAGATTGGCGATTTTGATACAGTTCGAGGATTCCGGCACCTTCTGGATGAAAGCAAGATCCCACCAGCTTGATATTCATCATCCCCAGTGGAGAATCAAAGTGAGGCAGAAATGAGATCAGTTGCTGTTCCAACAACCGACAATCAGCCAACTCCCCAGGTGGTAACAAACACCCAATCGATAAATTGGATTTTTGTCCTAGCTCAAAGCGATGGGCAAGAATCGATATCCCTGCCAAGATCTTGTACACAGCAGCATCGATCTTCAGGGGCTTGAACCGTTGAAAGGCTCCAAACCGCTGTGCCAAATCGCCAACAGCATAGTAACGATCGTTGATCCCAACAAAACAATATTCAACTGTGGCTCTGGGAGACTTTGCACCTTTACCGTAACTATTTAACTGCCCATCCAAAGTCAACCGATCAATCTCGATTACTTCTGGGGACATGACTACAGAAATCATCACCCCATCACAGATGCCAATCATCTTGGTCAAACTAGCTCCAAGATCGATGACAACCGACATAAGTTTATTTTTAGCCATATTTACCCAATGAAAATCGCTCGATACCTACTTTGTCATCAACAAGGAAAAATTTGCAGACGATTGAGGTTTGACTAATTCAAACTCCTCATCTTCATCTGTCTCCTCATCCCCATCATCTGAATTTGAATCCACATCTATACTCCCAAGCTGTTGAGTCGATAGGGGAAGAGAAGGCTGTCCCAGAAAAGAAACTCTCCTGGCTAAACCATCAACTGGCAACGGGATCCCCTCAAGACTATAAAGATCGACGATTGAGTTAATCTGAGCGATTAATCGATCGATCGACTGATACCCAATCGTCCATAATTCCTTCTCCGATACCTCCCCTTGAGGAAACATCGCTGCGGGTAAAAGGCAAGCAATCAAAGCGTCAGCAATAGTCTCTCGTGATGAAGGAGATTTGGCTAGATAGGCATGGATACTCTTTAGTTGCCGATCTTTTTCTCCAAAATCTATACCGATTTTTCTTCTCGTTGATTGAGCCATAAATTCGTCATTTTAGTGAATTCTATTATCCACTTAGATTTCAGTTAATACGAGCGTAATCAGCGTAAATACTGAGGAATGCCAACTATTGCGACCGATCCAAGTCAGCTATCTCAGTAAAATGTTCGCTCGTCGTAGAATATTTCAGTCGTATTGTTGCTAAATTGGCGAGTATTCAGAGCTACCCACATTGATTTCTATTAGTAACCCCACCGAATATTACTCAGTAATTCTAGAATTTACCCGCAATTGTGCCGATCCGCATCTATTAGTGAAAGCGTAGAATTGAGTACGACCTGGAGCTGGTTGTGGGGAGGAGGAGCCAGCAGTACCTCTTGTGTTGCACACTCGTCCCATCTGCGATGGGAAACGGTAGCTGGCAAGGGCGTTCCCCCCTTAACCCCCCTCTCCATCAACCTATAAGTGAAGGTTCAAAGCATCTTGGTTAGCCCCTAAAATCTCACCAAAATCATAGTACTTGACGTAACTGTACCGTCGGGATATAGATCGCGACCTATAGGTAGACCAACGTTGCAACCAGACGATCTGTAGTAAAGCGTAAGTGATAGTGTCAACAAAACAGACTGCATCAAAAATCGAAGAAATTATCTTAGTTCAGCCTAAGAGAGTTAATAACATCACCCTCCGGCTTTCCGATGACGAATTAGACACGATCGAGGCACAAGCCCGCAAGCTCAATCTGAATCGTTCTGACTATCTCCGCCACCAGGCTTTAAAATCCGTTCGTCGCTTTAAACCCAAGCCGATGAAAAGTCTCGACACCTTGCAATATCAAGAACTAGCACTGATTAGAAAAGAACTCAGTTGTCAGGGAAATAATCTCAACCAAATTGCGAGAGCTTTAAATACTCTGCTCAAGATGGGCGTACCTTGCAATATCGATATTGCACGACTAGAACAGATTGCCAGTGAAAGTTATCGAGCCACTCAATCGATTCTGAGACTTCAAAAAAAGCACAATAACTAAGATGATTGGGAATATCGGTGGCGGTGGGGGTTTTGGCGGTTTGCTTGGTTATGTCCTCGATAAAAAGAAACAGCCGCGTATTCTCAGTGAGAATATGGCGAGTGATACTCCCACCGATCTAGCCCGCGAATTCAGGAGAATTAGTAACGGTAATCCCCGCATATCTAAGCCCGTCAAACACATATCAGTCTCATTTGCTCCTGAAGATGGGCTAGTTGAGGATTGGCTCAAGGAAGCGATCGCTTTGAGACTGCTAAATGGCTTGGGATATCAAGAAACCCCCTACCTTGTCGTCGCACACGATCGAGATGATCCTGGACACGATACCATCCACAATCACGATCATATTCATATCATCACCAGTGCGGTTGACTACGATGGCAAACGTATCGATCCATCCTGGGAAGCTTATCGGATGCAATCTATTCTCCGCGAAGCCGAAATCGACTTTGGACTGCGACAAGTTGCATCATCTTGGGAGGTCAATCGCGAGAAAGCTCAGGGTCTTAACTTAGATTCCGATCTCGCTCATGTTGTTGCTGATTCATTTGCCGAGCGTCCCAATCTCCAGACTTGGCTCGATCGATTGGCACAGTCTGATATCGATGTTAGATTCAACATTAGTAAGAACGATAATGTCATGGGCATTACCTACCTCAAGGATGAGCAAGTCTGCAAGGGTAGCGATCTTGGTGCGAGTTGGGCGGTGGTGAACG
This sequence comes from Synechococcales cyanobacterium PMM_0072, assembly GCA_949127675.1. Lineage (GTDB taxonomy): Bacteria > Cyanobacteriota > Cyanobacteriia > Cyanobacteriales > Chamaesiphonaceae > Chamaesiphon. The sequence goes on along the minus strand of CASBPY010000055.1, from coordinate 3,194 downwards.
ATCGAGTATCTGTGACTGCTGAAGATCTCCCGCTGATGAAAGCAACTAATATCAAGAGCCAAGAAAAACCTGTGCGGTTGAGTGTGATCGATCGAGCAATGTTCGATCGGGCGGTGGAGATGGCAGTAATGAAATTGGGACAGGGTAAAAAGTTTAAGAATAGTCGGGCAGATATTAAATTAGATGGGGATACTCTGACTGTGGTGCGGATGCGACCCCATCGGTTGATGCTCAAGGCAATTCAAACGACGGATGGTAAGTGGGAACCTGTTGGCTTTCCCCATGTTGAGAAAAGAGATGTCGAACAACTCGAACGCTTTAATGGGGTAGAGTTCAAGAAGTTTGAAACTTCACCTCACGATCGGGCTTCAGAGGTGGATGAATTCATCCGCATCGATGCTTATGTGGTCAGCGATTTAGACCAGGAGCAAGATGAATACTTTGAGGAATCAGGTTTGTCCTGTTAGCAATTGCTAACAGATTTGTCCTTTTTATGGTTCAATCAAGCCTGTGGGACAACGTTGTCCCACAGGCTTACGTAAAGTTCGCACATCTACCTCATGACCTTACAGCAAAAAAGTAGCCAGTCCAAAGTGGCTAAAAGACAAATTCGGATTTGTATTGCCAGCAATGCTGGCGGATCTGGTAAAACAACTGCTGCCGTTCATTTGGCATATGCGATCGCTGCCAAAGGATTTAAGGTGACGATTATCGAATTAGATATTTCTAGTTCCTTGAGTACCTTTACTGGATTGTCCATGAATCCAGAGCCACAAGATTCGATCGCGGCTGTATTCGAGCCAGATTTTGCCGGAAATTACCCACTCAAATCAGTCTGGGCAGAAAAAACCGACAGAATTACCGCTATTCAAGGTGGTGAAGCGATCGAACGGGTAATTCGCGAAATCCCACTCAATTCACGCGGACATTATTTATTGCAGGATCGGCTTGAAGATTATCCCCTAGCCGCTGATGTCATTCTATTTGATACTCCAGCAACTCTAGAACCAATGGGCGTTGTTGCCCTAGCTGCAAGCACTCATGTTCTATCGCCAATCAAGCCAGAGAATAAAGATGCTGAAGGTTTTGCTGGTTTTGTCCGGTGGTATTTTAGGCAATTGTCAGAATTGAGACTGCGCCCCAAACCAGAAATTTTGGGATTCGTCCCCAATCGGGTAGATTGGGCGGAGACGGCTATGCACCGAAACTTTTTAGGACTTAATAAGCAGGGTAAGCTTCGCACGGATATCGATCTGAGTAATACTCTGCCAGTGCTAATTGAAGAGATGGGCATCCATTGCTTCCCAGCGATTCGTCAGTCTAATTATTATCTCAATGCGTCTTTGGAAAGATTGCCACTTCAGCTTTATCGCCCTGGCTGCGATGCTGCTAAAGATTTCGACCCGATTACCGACAAAATTGTGGAATTATTAACCGAGGCATAAAATTTATGGCTGCTCAAACTAAAAAATTAAGTGGATTGCGCGATTCTTTTCAGGGGGCTAGAGAATATCAACAAATCGAGGGCTTACAATCTCAGGTAGAGAATCTCCAAGCTGAAGTTGCTAGGTTAAAGTCACAGGAACTCAATAGTGCCCAGCAGTCTCAACTCGAACTTCAGATCGAGCAACTCACTTCACAACTAGCGGCTCAATCTGGAATTTGTAGAATTTTAGTAAGTAAAATTGATCGGGATGAAGCTCAACCACGAACTGTATTTCCCCCAGCTTTAATTCAAGAGCGGGCTGAAAGCCTCCGTACTAAGGGTCAACTCACGCCGATTATCGTCATTCCTAATGGCGATCGCTATAAGTTGTTTGAAGGTGAATTGCGCTGGCGAAGTGCCCAAAAACTAGCTTGGGAGGAGTTAGATGCCGTGTTTTTAACCTCAGCAGAATCCTGGAATGCTACTGAGATCTTCGAGAGACAAGTTGTAACTAGTATTCAGTCCCAACGCCTGCACGATCTGGATATAGCTGAGGCAATAATTAAACTTACAGTCGATCGCTATCCCAATTGGCTCGGACGAGAAAGTGACATCCCCAAAACTCTGCATACGGCTCTTCGCAAGATGGAACGAGAGGGAGCTGCTCCAGATTTTAACGTGCTCAAAATAGCCGATCCCCAGACTCAACAATTATGGCTGGATAATCTAGAGAACAAAGATGAGGAAAAACAAATTTTTCAGACGATCTTAGGCTTACAACTTCATCCTGCTAGTATTAATAAGCATATTCTCCCTCTTCTCAAAGTGGCAGATGATGTGAAAGCGGCGATTAGAGAGTATGGCATCGAAGGTAGCAAGGCAAAACAGATCGACAGACTTACCCCTGAATATCTGGGACAGTCAGATGAAGACGCTTTGAAAATTAGATCTGAGGTAATTCAACAAATAACTGAGGATAAATTATCTTTAATTGAAACTAAACTTTTAATTGAAGAGATCGTTGATACTCATGCACCCACTCCTGTCACTAAGCTAGATCGGGTCGTGCAAGTAACTGGGAAGGTTAATAAGTTGCTGGCAGAGATTGAGACAGCCCAAGAACTAGCTGACCTCGAACGTGCGCTCAAGCAGATTCAAAAAGCTCTGAAAATCAAACGTTCTGAGCTTCAGCAGCTAACTTGACATCCAATGACATCGATCAATTTTAATTGTGGGACAACGTTGTCCCACAGATATCTGGTGGTCAATTTATCGGGCTATTGTGTGCTATTTTTCCATAAAATTCAGTCGTGAATGTTTCTAATCGATAAGTCTAATTCCAATTGTTGATGTAAGTCTATTGATAATCGGGGTAATCGATCGATCAAATCGGCAAGGGTTAATTGAAAATTGCTGTACTTCTGGCGAGATCTCCGCACCTTTGGCAGCTTTAACTTCAGCGATAATTGCCCTGGAGTCGGCTGGGGACGATGGCGGTGCATTCTCAAATGACATCCACTGCATAAGCAGACGAGATTAGACCTATCGTTTTGTGCTGGATTCCCATCCAGGTGGTGAACTTGCGCCGATAGCTTGCGTCTGAGCGAGAGATCGAGGTGGCGGTAACTATCATGTGGAGGCAAACATTTTAAGCCACAGCGGTTGCAGCGATAACCTGCTGCTTGCTTAACTGTGGTGGCAATTTCCGACCAATTTTCTGGATATTCCAGCGTTAAAGCCATAATTCTCAACTTGCTCAGTAGACTGT
>CASBPY010000054.1 GCA_949127675.1 Synechococcales cyanobacterium PMM_0072 | reverse complement strand
GCTTAAGATAATTTGATGAGAATTTCTATTAAGATTTATGACAAAGACTACATGATTCTCTTGATAGAATACCCGTCCCAAGTTATTGGATTAACATTTTTACTGGTTAGTTAGCATGTCTTAATAATTTATGAGATGACGATCGAGATTCACGAATAAAAATTCGGGGACTGGATGGCTGGTATGATTGCTGATAGGCGATTTTGATTAATTAGCGACTAGAACCTCAATATAAAAATATCTATGAAAATCTTATTTGTCGCGGCGGAAGCTGCACCGATTGCCAAAGTCGGGGGGATGGCGGATGTCGTTGGTGCGTTGCCCAAATTTCTGCGAAAGATGGGACATGATGTGCGGATTTTCATGCCTTATTATGGCTCAATCGTCGGGAAACTAGATATTCCCTATGAGCCTGTCTGGAATGGCTATGCAATGTTCAATCACTTCGCGGTGTATGAGACAGTGCTGCCAGGTACGGACGTGCCGTTGTACTTATTTGGGCATCCTGTGTTCGATCCACAGCGGATTTATGGCGGCGAAGATGAGGATTGGCGATTTACGTTTTTTGCCAATGGTGCGGCGGAGTTTTGCTGGAATTATTGGAAGCCAAATGTGCTTCATTGTCATGATTGGCATACGGGAATGTTGCCCGTCTGGATGCACCAAGATCCCGATATTAGTACGATCTTCACGATCCATAATCTCGCTTATCAGGGACCATGGCGATGGTATCTGGAGAAAATTACTTGGTGTCCGTGGTATATGCAAGGACATAATACAATGGCGGCTGCAGTACAATTTGCCGATCGAGTAAATACAGTTTCACCTACTTATGCTGCCCAGATCAAGACGATCGAGTATGGTGAAAAGATTGAGGGATTATTATCATTTATTAGCGATCGATTGTCAGGGATTGTCAATGGGATTGATACTGAGGTATACGATCCGTCAAATGACAAAGCTCTAGTTAAAACTTATACGACCAAAACGATCAAAGATCGAAGTGAAAATAAAGTCGCACTCCAAAAAGAAATCGGCTTAACGATCGATCCTGATGTATTTACAGTCGGGATGGTATCGCGATTGGTAGAACAGAAAGGGTTGGATTTGATGCTCCAGACACTCGATCGATTTCTTGCCTATACTGATGCTCAGTTTATCATTTTGGGCACAGGCGAGCGTCAATATGAGAATCAATTATGGGAACTAGCCTCCCGTTATCCAGGGCGGATGGCAACTTACCTGATGTACAACGAATCCCTGTCACGACGGATTTATGCTGGTTCTGATGCCTTCTTGATGCCCAGTCGGTTTGAGCCTTGTGGGATCTCCCAGATGTTAGCCATGCGCTATGGCTGTGTGCCAATTGTCCGCCGCACAGGTGGATTAGTAGATACCGTCACTCACCACGATCCCCAAAATCAAAAGGGTACAGGCTATTGTTTCGATCGATATGAAGCCCTAGATCTCTACACTTGTATGGTGCGCGCCTGGGAAAGCTTTAATTACAAACCCCAATGGCAAGCCCTCCAGCAACGCGGTATGGAAACCGACTTTAGCTGGGATAAATCAGCAAAAGAGTACGACTCACTTTATAAGTCAGTGATCGAGGAATAGAGACTGTGGTGTGTGTATGGCTTAATAATATTAAGCCATACACACACCACTCTTCCTAAAGCATTCCTGACGCACAACTCTCATCACCGCTAACCATCTCAATTGATCTCATGATCTCTTGATACTTTTTCAAGTTACCTTGATCTTTGAATAATTTAGCCGCAAATCGCCAATCAATTAGGGCTTCTTGTTCTCCGTACAAGTCTCGATAGGCATAGCCACGACTAGCATAAGCTAGTGCAAAATCAGGCTTGAGTTTGATTGATCGATTGTAATCGACAATAGCACTTGAATAGTCTTTAACCAAATAATATGAGTATCCTCGCCGATAGTAGGCAATCTCCAACACAGGGTTGAAGTCGATTACCTGAGTGTAGTCTGTAATAGCACTCTGCTGATCGCCGCTTCGATAGTAAGCAACACCACGATTATAAAAAGCTAGTCCATCATCAGGATTGATTTTGATCGCTTTTGTTTGTGCGATGATTACTTCCCGATAATCGTGATTTGGATCCTTCGCAGTGGCAGGCAATACAGTATCGCTAGTCGCGGCGACTTTGGGTAAAGATGAAGTAGATGAAGACATGATTGTGTGACTATGATGTGAAGATTTACAGCCTGATCAACAGATTTGTTACCAACAACCATAGCCTTTCAAAATTTGATCTGACAGGGGGTTTATCAGTTTCTAGTTGTATTTTATTCACGATTGAGACACTTCAAAATTTTATTACTAGAATCTAAAATGGCTTACCGTAATCCCACACCTACTGTAGATATCATCATCGAGCTGATCGACAGACCCCACCGCCCCATCATATTGATCGAACGGCTGAATCCGCCTTATGGTTGGGCACTACCTGGTGGATTTGTGGATTATGGTGAGTCTCTGGAAATAGCCGCAATCAGGGAGGCTCAAGAAGAAATTGGTTTATCTGTCCAGCTCTTAGAACAATTTCATGTTTATTCAGCACCCGATCGAGACCCTAGACAGCATACGATCAGTATTGTATTTATCGCTACTGCAACCGGAAATCCGATCGCCCAAGATGATGCTAAAAGCGTCAATATCTTTGCACCCTGGGAAATTCCCACAGAACTATGTTTCGATCATCGGCTAATTCTCACAGACTATTTAGAGTATCGAAATTACCATCGCCGTCCAGGGATTAGACTTTAGGCTTTAGGTATTCTAATAAATCTCTTTTACTTCTCACACACTTCTTCTAATGCCTACTCAACTCAACAATTTACTCAACTCCATCAATCTCTCTGCCGACTGGATCGGATTGAGAAAAGTGCGGGAAGTGGGAGTTGCTCGATCGGTACGAGACGGAATGCCCCAAAATAATAGTCAGAGTATTAGTGAAGGTGTGATGATCGAAGTCCTCGTTGATGGACAAATTGGTTATGGCGCGACCAATATGATTAGTTCTAAAGGCATCCAAACTGCGGCTGTCGCTGCTTACGATCAGGCAGTTGCCGCTAGTAAATATCGCAGCCACACCGTCACCACGACCCAGAGACCCAAGGTAACAGGGCAATATATATCCCCCACTGTTCAACCATTTAATACCCTCAATCCTGGCGAAATTAGCGATCGACTCAGTAAAATTTGTCACGCTCTAAAAGTTAATGATAAAATCGTTCAAACTACAGCGAGTCTATCTACCCGCGAACTCGAAACCTGGTTTGTGAGTAGCAATGGTTCCGATGTTTATCAGAAATTCCTGCTGATGACCACCGATTATGCGGCTACGGCTCAGGATGGAGCGATTATCCAGCGTCGATGCGATCGCGGCGGGTTAGCTAGATGCTACCAAGGTGGGATGGAACACTTTCTCACCGCTAATCTATGGGAGCGGGTGCAGCAAGTCGGTGAACAGGCACTAGAACTGCTGACGGCGATCGAATGTCCCGCAGAAACAACTACCCTAGTATTGGCACCGGATCAATTACTACTGCAAATCCATGAAAGCATCGGACATCCGCTAGAACTAGATAGGATTTTGGGCGACGAACGCAATTATGCGGGGGGAAGTTTCGTCAAGCCAACAGACTTTGGCAATCTCGCTTATGGTTCACCCTTAATGAATATTACCTTCGATCCAACCGTACCTGGAGAAACTGCTAGTTATAGCTTTGACGATATTGGAGCTACTGCAACTAGAGAATACCTAATTCGGGATGGCATCTTGGAACGGGGATTGGGTAGTTTGGAGAGTCAATCTCGATCGGGATTGCCAGGAGTTGCTTGTAGCCGTGCTTGTAGCTGGAATCGCCCCCCGATCGATCGCATGGCAAACATCAATCTCGAACCTGGGACTAGCAGCTTTGAAGAAATCATCAGTGGGATCGATCGAGGAATCTATATGGAGTCTAATAAGTCGTGGTCGATCGATGACAGGCGGCACAAGTTCCAATTTAGCTGTGAGTACGCCAAACTGATCGAAGCTGGCAAATTGACCAAAACTGTCCGTAACCCCAATTATCGGGGCATTACACCCCAGTTCTGGGGGAATTTAGCCGCTGTAGGTAATGCTAATACCTGGGAAATGTATGGTTCGCCGATCTGCGGCAAAGGTGAGCCAAATCAAGCTGTCTGGGTGGGACATGGTGCGCCTGTTGCGGCGTTTACAGATATTGAGATCTTTAATTAGGATTTAGGGATTTACGCACTATCTAAGACTGGAATCTAAATTGAGCAGCACCTAAAATATAAGCAGGAGTATTTAGGGCAAGTTATGACGGATCGATTAATTCGGGCAACAGCCGCAGATGGTGGAATTCGTGCGGTAGCAGCGATTACCACCAATCTTACCGAAACAGCCAGAGTGCGGCATCGACTTTCTCCGGTCGCTACAGACGCTTTGGGGCGGGCGATGGCGGCGGGATTATTGCTCACATCAGGGATGAAAACCAAGTTTGCACGGGTGAATCTCCGCATGAAGGGAGATGGGCCAATGGGTGGATTAATGGTCGATGCTGGAGTAGATGGCACGGTTCGAGGCTATGTCAATCATCCTCACACAGAAGTACCGCTCAATCCTGATGGTAGCTTAGATGTCGGTGGGGCGATCGGGCGGGAAGGATTTGTGTATGTATTTCGGGACTTGGGATATGGTCGCCCCTATTCGAGTACGGTGGAATTAGTATCTGGAGAAGTCGGGGATGATGTCGCCAATTATCTGTTTAGCTCTGAGCAAACGCCTTCAGCATTGGTACTAGGCGTATCGATGAATAGTCAGAGCGTCCAGTCTGCGGGGGGCATCCTGATCCAAGTGATGCCAAAATCTGCACAAGATGAATCATTGGTGACACTACTGGAATCGCGAGTGCTGGGATTGCAAGGATTCACACCTTTATTGAAGGCTGGCAAAGATCTGCCCGATATTTTAGAGGAGCTATTAGGTGATTTGGGCTTAACTATTTTCCCTGACGAGAAAGAGCTGAAATTTGACTGCCCTTGCACTGAACAACGGATGTTGGATGCACTCAAGCTGCTGGGCAAAGTTGAACTTGAGGATATGATCGTCACAGATAAAGGTGCTGAAGCTACCTGCGAATTTTGCGGGGAAGTTTACCATGTAAATGAAGAAAAACTCGCTCGTTTAGTCAGAGAGTTGCAGCCTCAAAATTAGAGGCAAAAGAACTCCGCAGAATGAGTTACCCAGTGCTATTGCAAATATGTAGGGTACCCACAAGGGGCACCCCTACACATTTAACCTGTAGGGGTGCCCTTCATGGGTACCCTAGATCTATGCCAATCAATAGTATGTTTCAACTGGTGCAATATATGAGATTATCAATTATTTAATAGCCGATATCTAAAGTTACGGCTGCTTCTACTATCTGTTCGCCACCAACAACCGGAGTCGTAGCAGCGGCATCTGCTGTTTTCGATCTGAGCATTTCTGCTGCGATGGGAATCGGCATGGGGCTAGAGTTGCTATTGATTTGAATCCCAATCACTTCTCTACGTTTGAGGCTTAGTGTTTCTAGTACGGCATCAGCTTGACGTTGAGCATCTTGAGTGGCTTGTTTGAGAGCCTGAATCTGAGCTGTCGAGATCGCCCGTTCGCTAGCAATAAAACTTACCCCATCAATCCGAGTCGCACCACTTTTGACAGCATCGTCGAGAATTTTGCCTGCACGATCTGTCACCACCTGAAAGCTGATGCTATTGGTAGCTGTGTAGCCGACAATTTG
>CASBPY010000053.1 GCA_949127675.1 Synechococcales cyanobacterium PMM_0072 | reverse complement strand
TTTGGGGTTGATTCAGGTTGTCTGAGTCAGAAAGGGGTTCTCGATTTGTTGCTTTGCCTAGTGGTTGAGCAATTTGTTGAGAGCCTCTTTTGTTGTGTGGAGGTTGAGTTTGATAATAAAATAAAGATATTATGGCTAATAAACGTTTTTTTAATATTTTTAATCTGACTGAAGCAGAAGCGATCGATCTGCTGGATACACCTTGCGATCAGTTAGCTGAGGATGAGTCTCGCTATGTGGCAGCTTCTCATTTAATTAATTTTCCCACAGCGGCATCGATTAATGCTTTACTCAGAGCGATCGATAATGATGATGACGAACTTGATAATCGAATAGTGCGGCGCAAATCGATCGAGACATTAGGCAAGTTACAAGCCAAGCAAGCATTACCTGCGATTCGGAAGTGTCTGGTAGAACTAGACTGTTATACTGTCGAAAATGCAGTTTGGGCGATCGGTGAAATTGGCACTGAAGATTTACAAATACTATCAGAAATCGCGCAAATATTAGAACGTGAAGGACAAAATCATCGGGTAATTATTCATACTTTAGTTAAGCTTAATTATCAGCCCGCAGTCGATCGAATTAGAGCTTTTATAGAATCAAATGATGAGGCGACAGCAAGTGCTGCGATTTCGGCGGTATGTCGATTTACAGGCGATTACAGTCAGATGGAACGGGTAATTGCGTTTCTATTTCACCCAAATCGGAATGCAAGGCGGGCTTGTATTCAAGATCTAATTGATGCTAGTTATTATCCAGCAATTCCGAGTATTGCGCGATGTCCAGTATCGATCGTGTTTAGATTACGAGCGATTCGACTACTAGCTGATATTGGCGTAGATCGGGGAGAGATTGAATTTAACGAGATTCGATCGAGTCTCGAACAAACCCTGTACGATCATCCTCGAGATCTAGAATTAATTCACGAATATGATTTACCACCGACGATGGAATTTTTGATTCGACAGTTGTATGAGACTGATTTTGGATTGTGTTATTTAGCGACTCAAACTATTTTAGACGATAAAGCTAACGAAGCACCTGCGGCGTTATTAGCAACCTACGAAGAAGAAGCCTACAACGATTATGGTGCCCACTATCATGTGATGAAACTGATTGGCTGGCTCAAATATATGCCAGGTTACGATCTATTGGTCGAAGCTTTAAATAATCGTGAACCACAGTTTCAGAAGTCACGGGCGGCGGCGGCATTAGCTTTGGGTGAATTAGGCGATCCGCGGGCGATTCCGTTGCTGGTAGCTTGTTTGGAGACTAAAATCTGGGATCTGAAGTATGCGGTGTTGATGTCGCTAGATAAATTGGGTGATCCGAGCGGACGAGCAATTGCGGCTAATGATGATGATTGGTTGATTCGCGCTCGTGGGAATGTTTAGATAGGGGCAACTTAGTCAGAGCCTGAACTTTGGTGGATAGTAAATAGTAGGTAGTAAATAGGGAACAATAAGCTCGACATCTTCAATACAGATACGAGCTAAGTTATGGATGCGGAAGAACTATTGTGGCGATATCGGGGTGGCGAACGGGACTTTACCACAGTCGATCTGAGTGGGTTTAGCTTAGTTTCTCAGGACTTAATTGATATTATCCTCAATCAGGGTGACTTACGCAAAAGTAATCTCACCTTTGCCTATCTCAATCGCGCTCAATTGGTTAAAACAAACTTATCTAATTGTAAGCTCAGTGGCTCAACCTTGATTCGCGCTGATCTTCAAGGGGCTAATCTAAGAGATGCCGATTTGCATGGAGCCAATCTCCAATCCGCCGATTTTCGGGGTGCAGATATGACCTGGGTAAATCTGATCGATGCCAATTTGATGGATGCGGATATGCGAAATGTCAATCTCAGCGGTGCTAATCTCAGTGGTGCCTGTCTCCGAGCAGCTAACTTTCGGGAGGAAAAACGCAGCTACGCTTCAAATCTTCGTAGTGCTAAGCTCTGTCGAGCCGATCTTCGCAATGCGAACATGGCTGGGGCAAACTTGTCGAAAGTCGATCTCAGTTATGCCAATCTGACTGAGGCAAACTTGAAAGGAGTAGATCTCAGTGGGGCAAATTTAACGGGTGCAAAATTGACTAGTGCAATTTTGACAGAAGCTAATTTGCATGAAGCAATCTTGCCCCATGCAGATCTTTCATTGTGCAAGCTCGAACGGGCAATTCTCACCGCCTGTGATATGACTAGTGTAAATCTGACTAAAGCGATCATGTCCAAGATCCAGTTGGCAAATACCAATTTAAGCCATGCAGATCTGACCGATGCCCGAATGCACAATGCCGATCTCACCCGAACATTATTGTGTTACGCCAAAATGGTCAGAGTGGAGTTAATTGAAGCACATTTAGCCAAAACTGATTTGGAAGATGCCGATCTCTCAAGTGCCAATTTGATGCGGGCGGAAATGAGCAGTGCCAGTATGATTGGTGCAAATCTCACTGGTGCCAAAATGCCTGATGGTCGGATTTACGCAACCATTTAATTAGCTCAGATATTGCACAAATACATATTTATTAGCTGATCTAGATATAGATCCATGTCTGTGACCGCACCTAAACTACTGGAAGAAACTAACTTAGGATCGTGAATTAAATAAGACGCAGAATTATGGTATCAAGGATACTGAGGTACAGCAGTATCCTTGATTAAATTTACCGACTTTATCTTTATTTAATCCAAGATCATTAATATCTTTAAGACTGCTGTACCACTCAGCATCGCAGCAATTTTTATGCTGGAGTTTCAACCAACTTAATTTCCTTTACTTGAATATCGAACCCCCGATCCTGCATTCTATCTACCAATCCAACAGCATCTTGTACCCAAAACTGTTGCCCAAACTGGACTAGTTGATATCCATCTTCACCACGAACGATCGCATACACAGGTATTTTTGTCTCCAGAGTATCGCCAGAATACTCTTCTAACATTGTCTTGAGTTGTTGGGTTTGAATATCATCTGTTGCAACGTTAATTGGTAGTTCGATTAAAACTAAATGTTTCGGTTCAGCTTCGAGATCGACAGGTTTAGCAACAAAAGTAAAATCAATCTCGATCGCTTCATCGACGATCATCTGGAGTTCATCTTCGTCTTTTTTGCGACTGACTTTACCGACCAAAATTACTGAAGTATTACTAATTAGGGCATCTTTATTTTTCTCATAAGCCTCTGGAAAAACTACTGCTTCTAACTTACCCCCAGCAAGATCGGTTAGTTTAAGAATTGCCATTGACTTATTATCTTTTTTCGTCTGAACTACTTTTACTTCGGTGAGTAGCACCACAATTTTAACGTCCTTGCAAGGCTTCTCAATTTCCACCAGTCTTTTAAAATCATGCTTTTGCAATTTAGCAATTCTTTCAGCATTTTTGAGTGGATGGTCTGAGACATATATACCCAATAGATCTTGTTCAAATTGAAGCCGCTCCTGAGATGAAAAATCACTAACGATTGGCGATTTTGGAGTGGCTTCAAAACCACCTGCTTCTGATTTAGAATCACCTAATAAATCAAATAAATTACCTTGCCCAATCGCTTTTTCTTTTGCCCGACTTTGCGACCACGGAATAATTACTTCTAGATCATTAATTAGCTGGCGACGGTTGCGATCAATATTATCAAATGCCCCACATTGAATCAACGATTCTAATGTGCGCTTATTCACAGACTGCAAACTCACTCGCTGGCAAACATCCGCAAGCGATAAGAATTCACCACCTTCTTCTCGCGCATTCAAGATATTCTCAATCGCCGCTTCACCGACATTTCTAATTGCTGATAAACCAAATAAGATATTCAATCGATTTGGTCGCTCTGGATCGATCACTGGTCGAAATTTTACATACGATCGATTGATGTCTGGTGGCTCTACTTTGATATCCAAAGTTTGCTCACAATTATTTAGATATCTAGTCATCTTATCTTGATCGCCACTATTAGCTGTCAAGAGTGCTGACATGTATTCAGCCGGATAATTAGCCTTTAGGAAAGCGGTTTGATAAGTGACGTAAGCATAGGCTGTTGAATGACTTTTGTTGAAGCAATTGGAAGCAATAATCTTATCTTCTAATAAAAAATTATGAGTATTTTCTAGCCCAATATCATAAACAGATTGAACGCCCAAAGATTTACAGCTAATAATTTTAACCACGACTATAACTTCCTAATATTTGTTCAATTTTTTGTTTCTTACGGGCTAATCCCAGATCGGGATATTGATACATCAGATCGTGAAATTTTTGAATATTAGTTCTACTAAAAATTCGCCAATAGTAAACAACATTATGACTGTGTGCTATCGTAGAACCCATTTTCATAATCTTAGATAACTCTTCGGCAAAGTTTTTTGATCCCACAACACATACTAGTCCACCACTTCTACCCTTGTTGGGATAAGCACAACCATCTCCATCAAAATAGCCAAGTACATAAGGATTAAGCTGTTCATCTGATGGAAATCGGTATGAGTCACTAGACATTCTATTTGTAATAATCTGCCATTGATGAAGTGCTGTTGCTAATCTCTGTGATGAAAAGTTAATCCGAAAGTGTGGCTTGTGAGGTGATCGATCGATTTCTCTAATTTCTCCTGAAAATTTAATCTCTCTAGCAAAAAGATCGACTAATTCTCGATCAATTGATTCTAAGACAACATAGTTCTTGTCCGTGACACATCCATCCGCAGCCATTAGTCCTAGTAAATAAGACTTAATCGGAGTATCAATTTTATCAAAGTAGCCTTCGTTGAGAGTGTATCTATTTTTGCGCTTGGTGTTTACACCAAACTCAGATAAAACTCTTGCAACAGATCTACCGCTGACTCCTAATAGTTGAGGAATTGTCCGACACTCTTCACCACTTTGAAAAGCAAATAATATCGTTTGTTTTTGTTCAGAACTTAATTGACAATATTTTGTAGCCATTACGGTAATTTATCTAATTGAAATAAATCTAAATCATGATCGAATATCTCTTTGATTGATAGCATTTGTCGATCGATAGTCATGAATTTATGATCCGCAGTAGCTCTAATTGTATTACCATCATCTAGCAAATACTCAAATACTTCTTGCTTACCTCGATCGTGCCATTGCACAATTGGTTGTTGGATAACATAGCCCAGCTCGTTCACACTCCAAACAGTACAAGCAATTTTCTCTGTAACAATTTTACCGATTGGCAATGCACCATATTCAACAGTCATTACTTTAGTGTCATAACTTAAGCAATATTCTGCGAACAAAACCATCTTGTCAAATAGGGCATCAGCGATCGAATGTTCGACTCCTTTCTTGGCTGCACCATCGAGAAACTTCTCTCGCTGCTTATTCATTTCATCGGCTTTTTTCTTGCCCATACAGCGGCGCAAAATATCTGCTTCACCTAATGTATATCCAGCTAAATCTTGAGCAATTTTCATAATCTGCTCTTGATAGACAATTACCCCATAGGTTTCTTCTAAAATTGGCTGAAGAATTGGATGTTCGTAGGAGATTTTCTCGCGTCCATGTTTACGATCGATAAAGATCGGAATTAATCCAGCATCAAGTGGTCCTGGACGATAGAGAGCAAGAATTGAGGATAAATCTTCGATACTCGATGGTTTCAATCTAGCAACAACATCGAGCATCCCCGATGACTCTAATTGGAACACTCCCTCTAAGTCACCTGACTCTACTTGCTTATAAGTTTTCTGGACATTTGGCGGACGTTTATTCGCAGTACCTTTGGCAAGAATTTTATAAGTTCGACGTTCTTCTCGCGTAATATCATCGGGGTCAATTTTATCACCCTTCGTTTGCTCAATTAGATCGATCGCATTTTGGATAATAGTTAAGTTTCTCAGTCCCAAAAAGTCCATTTTAATTAGACCCATTGAGTCGAGATCTTCCATGTAATACTGAGTAATTATCGATCCATCATTATTCCGTTGGAGCGGTACGATCTCATCTAAAGGTTGGGAAGAAATTACAACACCAGCCGCGTGAACACCGAAGGTTTTGTTAGTTCCTTCAATCCGCATCGCCATGTCAATCCACTGCCTAGCTGTGATTTTTTCACCAGTTTCTGGATCGGCATATTCACTCGTTTCATAAGCCTGTTTAAATTCAGGTGATGGTGTTTTATCAGAAATCATCACCGCTAATTTCGCTGGTTTGCCCCGCGCCACCGGAATCAATTTCCCCATGTCATTGGCTATGCCATAAGGAATATTTAGCACCCGCGCGACATCCTTAAGTACCGCTTTAGATGTCATCCGATTGAAGGTAATAATCTGGGCGACTCGCTCTTTACCATACTTCTCCGTGACATAATCAATCACCTCCGCTCGTCGTTCGATACAAAAATCCGTATCAATATCTGGCATCGACTTGCGATCTGGATTCAAAAATCGCTCAAACAGGAGACAATGATGTACGGGATCAATATTGGTGATTTTCATCGCATAGGCAACGAGCGAACCCGCTGCGGAGCCACGTCCAGGACCGACTGGAATAGCTCGATCGCGGGCAAATTTGATATAATCCCAAACAACTAAAAAGTAGGTGGAAAACCCCATCCGATCGATCATTTTTAGCTCAAACTCTAGCCGATCCTGATACTCTTTATCGATATCTGTATATCTTTTAACCTGTAATCGCTCCTGCAATCCTTCTCGCGAAATCTCTTCGACTAATGTAGCTGAAGTATGTCCAACTGGAATCGGAAAATCGGGAAAATTTAGTTCACCTAAAATATTATAAGGTTGAATTTTGTCTGCAACTTCAAGGGTATTAGCGATCGATTCTGCAATTACCTCATCAGGTAAATGATCGCGGAATAATTGCGCCATCTCTTCCGCAGATTTGAGATATTCATTACCGCTGTAGCGCATCCGTTTATCTTCGCGTATCAGTTGCCCAGTCTGAATACACAACAGCGCGTCATGAGCTTCTACATCGAAACAAGAGACAAAGTGGGAGTCATTAGTTGCAATTAATTTAATATCTAATTCTCGCGCAATTCTGACGATTTCAACATTCACCACCCGATCTTCTTTCAAACCATGATCTTGGATTTCTAGATAATAATCCTCGCCAAATCGTTCTTTATACCATCTGGCAACCTTTCGCGCCGCATCCGCACGTCCAGCCATGATTGCTTGCGGCACTTCTCCCCCCAAACAACCACTAGTAATAATCAACCCTTCCTTATATTTCTCAATATATTCCTTATTAATACAAGGACGCGCAAAAATACCCCGCCCCTGAAAACCTTCGAGGTGAGATACTGTTGTCAACTTAACTAAATTCCGATAGCCCTGTGTATTTTTAGCTAGGACAACTTGGTGAAATTTCTGATACCGCTTCTGCTGTCTGAAATCACCGTTGATCACATACATTTCGTTGCCAATAATCGGCTTGATATTCCGCGATCGACAGACCTTGATTAATTCGATCGCTCCATACATGACACCATGATCCGTCAAGGCGATCGCGGGCATTCCCAATTCCACCGCTCGATCAACCAAATTGGGCAACTGACTAGCTCCATCAAGCAGGCTGTAGTCGCTGTGCATGTGCAAACCAACAAAAGTCATAGGTTAAGTGGTAGGGGGTAGTTGATCGGGCTTAGAAGTGCTGTGGGAAGGGGGATTAAACTTTTACGGCTAGATTAATGCAAGTCTAGGTGGAACTATTATAGTATGGTTTCCATAGTACTTTAGCACTATTTTGATGAACTTGGGTTGGATTTAGATTTAATCTGATAGCATGTACATAGTTAAGTACATATATTATGTTCTCTACCGAAATTACCTCACCGACTGAAGCCAGAGCTGGATTCTTTCAATTGATCGATCGAGTCGCTCAGAGTCACCAAATATGTATCATCAATCGCCGAGAGGGTGATAATGTAGCGATCATCGCCGAATCAGACCTCAATAGTCTGATCGAAACCGTCTATTTATTTCGATCTCCTGCAAATGCGCGACATTTATTGGATTCGATCGATGAATATCGATCTGGTAAACTTGTCCCGCAGAGCATTGAAGAATTACGCCAAGAGTTAGGAATCGGTGGCAAAGAAGAAGAAAAAACCTGAAGAATCGTCTGAAATAACCCCTGCTCAAATTATTCGATTGATTCCGGTATTTACTACCAAATTCAAGGAAGATTTGGGTTGGTGGTACAAAACCGATTCCAAAAAGGCAACTAAGATCCTTGATATGGTGACAGGCGTTATGTCAGATCCATTTACGGGGATTGGTAAACCAGAACCTTTGAATTACATGGATTCTGATTATTGGTCGCGCCGCATTGATCTTGAACATCGGCTGATTTACATAGTTCGCAATGAACAAATTATCTTTTTCACCTGTCGTTACCATTATGAATAACAGTTTGAGATTGAATTTAGAGTAGCATTTCCTAATCGTGCAAAAAAAAAGAAGCCCAACTCCTTCAAGAAGTTGGGTCTCTGAGCAGCCTAATCCTTCTACATTTCTTCAGATGGATTTGACTGTCCCAAGACAGGAACGAGGTAAGCCACCAATAACCCCACCACGAATCCACCACAGTTGCGTAATAACGGTAATAATTCCTGGGTGCGAGTGACGACTGGCGCGACTCCAAAGGCGAAAAATAGAATCCCCCACAGTGGCGAGAAAATCAACGCCCACTGCCAAGCAAAGCCCTCTCCAGGCTTGCGATATTGTCCTGCAAATCCACAAATCACGCCACCAATTGCCGAGCTGATCAGGGTCAAATTCCATTGTTCATCGGGCAAACCTGGCACAACATTACAACCACCTTTAACTAGACAAGTTTTGACTGCTTCAAGAGAGTCGATAATCGCACTGTCTTCGCCATTCTCGCGGACATAGTACATGTTGCCAAATCTGGTTTGGAGTTCGATCCAGAAGGTTCTCGGCATTAGTTTATAGACATCATCACCGACACGGAAATTCAGGGTATTGCCACCGCGTGAATCTGAGACGACGAGGACACTCTTCTCATCTAGTCCCCAATATTTGCGGACTGCGCGTCCAGGTGTGCGATCGTATTGAGTCAGGATTCTCAGCTTCCAGCCAGTTTCAGCCTCGAATTTGTCGATCTGTTTAACTAGATTTTCTTCTTGAATCGGGGTGAAGGTTTTCGCCAGATCAATAATTGGGGTTTGTTCGGTGGGAAGGAGTTCGGGATTGTCAAAGGCTAGGGCTGAAGGGGCGATCGACCAGACGGATATACTAAGAACTATGGCAATGGCAGATCCGAGCAGGCGATGTAATATCATTTTCGATGAAGGCATTTTCTCGTAAAGTCAGTTGAACGGATCGGGCGAGAACTAGCGATGGGCATTGATTCTTGCCGATCTTTATGGCTGTCTCTATCAGTGAAAATTAATCTATTATTAGTTTACTTTACAATACTTTACGAATAAACGGGACGAGTAACAAAGGTACTAAGTACTCAGACGCAATTAAATATCAAACATTATGTAGGGTGGGCACTCCCCACAGTCAGGGTTTAAGCCTATTACTATTTGATAAATATTTTTACTTGCCTACTTCTCCTCTAGTTGTTGATAATTTGAGATTGAACTCAGTTTCAAAAATCGGCTTCTTATAGTCCAAACTCCAACATTCCAACACACACTCATCGGCTGGATCTGTGGGGATAAATGTGAGATGACATTCCCTAGTAGTCAGATTGCAATTGAGGCTGACATCTTTGATCGCCCCAATTCTCCGCCGATCGAGTGCCACGGCTACCCGTAAAATTGCACTAAGCTGGGAGACGATCGATCTTTGCTCTTTCGAGAGATTTTGGAGATTCTGATGTTTCTTTTTAGGTGGACTTTTGCGATGGTAACGGGCGATATTGGCGATCAGATCGATTTCGGCTTCGGTATAGCCGAGTAGCTCCCCATACCGAATCAGATAATAAGAATGTTTGTGGTGGGAGTCGTGACTGACAAAATGACCGCTATTGTGCAAGATCCCCGCGCTCCAAAGTAGATCTCGGACTGGTTTGTCCCAATTGTGAATCTGACCGTAGGTTTGGTCAAATAAACTCAGTGCAAGTTCCGCAACTCGTTGGGAGTGCGGCAGATCTACGCCATATTTTCCGGCAATCTTGAGGGTACTGCGTTCGCGAATTGACCCTTGATACTTGAGCCGATCTTCAATTAAACCCTGAGTCAGCATCCAGTCTACAATTACGCCTTCGCGGAGACTACGTTCGCACACACTTAGGGATTTCATCCCCAGCATGATCATCGCTTCTTGTAAGATTACCGCACCTGCGACAATGATTTCTGATCGGCGATCGGATATTCCTTCAATTGTGGCACGTTCGGCCACTGTCATCCGCCGCAGCCGATTGATCAGGTTGCGGAGTTCGTGAAGCTGAATCTGGAAGCCATGAATCCGGGTGGGTACCTCCCCATTTTTATCCAAATTGAGGATTGCGGCAAGAGTTTCGATCGTGCCTGAAGTGCCAATCATTTTGGGAACTTCCCCTGGCTGAAGATTGGCTTTGATCTCGTCAATTGCCCGTTCCAATTGCCCCCGCACAAATGCTTGGAGGTAATTAATTGATCGATCGCTGACTGGATTGCTACTGATAAACTCAGATGTGAGGCGAACTGCACCGATTTTGGTACTGCTGAGAGTACGGGATTCATGACTGTCGCCGAGGATCATTTCGGTTGAACCGCCGCCGATATCAATAATTAGGTGGGGAATATTGTTAAATTCTACTCCTGACATTACGCCCAGGTAGATGCGGCGGGCTTCCTCTTGTCCCGAAATTAGATTGACAACTAAACCCAATTCCGTCTCGATCGATCTGATAAACTCATTACCATTGGGAGCTTCGCGGACGGCACTGGTAGCTACGGCGAGGATTTGCTGGGCATTGAGACTTTTGGCAACTTCCTGACAGCGTTTAAGGGCACCAATTGCCCGCAAAATCGCCGCTGGGGTGAGATTACCTGTCTGGGGGTCTCGATCGCCCAACCGGACTGTTTCCTTCTCACGGGCGATAATACTAAAGGCGCGTAAGTCCGTCACAATTCTGACGACAACCATGTGGATCGAATTGGTACCAATATCGATCGCTGCAATAATTGGATCGGTGGATCCTCGACTATCGATCGAACTTGAAGATTCTACTACTACCGCACTTACCATAGATTTCTAGCCAGGGGAGAAGATTCCAGTTATTCCGTGAGAATTCGTTTGCAGAGCTACCACAAAAGAGAAAACAAGATCGATTAGCTCTAATTTACCTTGATGGTGCCTTCTGATACAAGGGTTATCGACTTGATCAATCCAAATTATTGATAAACTTTACGATCGCAACATTAGATTTGTTGGCTGAGTGGGAATACTAGTTATGAGTATGAGAACTTAGTCCACAAGCTTTTACTCTACAGAAATAGTAAATTTTAGCGATCGGGAATCAACTACATGACTAATTCATTACAAGCAGTCTCAACGACAGAGCGTTTATTCCAAACGAAAAATATTGTGCGGTGGTCAATAATATTATCAGTTGTTTCGCTATTCTTTTACATGTTTTTTAGCGGCCCAATGCAGGGAGTCGAACGGCCAATGTGGTATCGGATTAGCACTTTCATCTTGCAAGATATTGCCTTGATTGGTGCGGGACTAGTCTGCTTCCGCAATGGTCTTAGCAGCCAGATGCCCAGTGGCAGCAACGTATGGCTATTGATTGGAGTGGCTTTATTCTCTTTTTTGATCGGCAATTTGTTTTTTGGGTTGTGGGAATTACTTTGGCAATTAGATCCAGTTGGTTCATTAGGAGATCTTTTCTTTGTCTTCTTTTATGTTTGTCTGTGTCTAGGGATAGGAATCGCGATTGTCAGCAAAAAAATTAAGCTAAAAATATATCAATGGTCGATCGTTGCTGGAATTACAACCTATGCCGCAGTGATGGCGATGTGGATTATGACACCACCCCCAAGTTCAGCTAACTCAACTGCACCATCAGCGATAGTCGCTACCGCAGAATCTCCGAGTCCATCGGGAACGGCACAACCAATAGAGGCACACACTCCAGAGGCACCAGTGTGGGTGAAGTCAATGGACGATGTTTTCAAACCCTATGGAGCAAAATTAAACCAGTTTTATGTATGGTGTGATGTTGTCTTATTCGGATTAGCGGTAGCGATGATTTTAGCTTTCTGGGGTGGACGACTTAGTAATGCTTGGCAAGTTAATGCTCAAGCGATCATCTGTTTCTACGTTGCGGATATGTGGTTAGCTTATGCGACTAATCACGTCTCTGGTTATCAAAGTGGGTTTATGTTAGAAGTCTTCTGGATATTTGGAACTGTCCAGTTTGGAGTTGCTGCGGCACTAGAATTTGACCACATGACAGCGCGTCAAAAATTCGTAGATGGTGATTAATTGATAATTAAGTTATTAGGATGGAGATTTAAAATCCTTATTTTAGATATTTTATTCGATCATAGTCTCCACCGATGACGATTGCCCCTGCATATTCGGTGGAAATTTTTAGTTGCTGAATCTGCCAAATGCCAACGATGGGAGCGGAGATAATCTCAGCAGGGGTGCGTGGATCGATCGAGACTTCGATTTGGTCTAATGGGGTGCTTAGTCCAGTGCCACAGGCTTTGAGGTAGGCTTCTTTTTGAGTCCAACCATGGAAAAATGCTGCTTGCTGTAGATCAACTGGGAGGCGATGAAAGATGGCTTGTTCATGAGCTGAAAAAAACCTGTCAACTAAATCTGTCGCAGGTAAAGGATGAACATATTCTAAATCAATGCCGACGGGAAATTTGGCACTAATAGCATAGACGGCTCGATCGCCAGAATGAGATAAATTAAACTGAAGCTGGTGATCCTCAACGGCAGGCTTGCCCTGTTGTCCATAACTAAACACAATCTCAGCGGGGGTAAGATCTAGATACTGACTGAGGATCTGGCGTAAATATCCTCGTGCCACAGTCCAGCGACTACCATGCAAGGGATTGATAAATTTAGCGGCACGTTGACGTTCCTGAGCAGTTAAAAATTGGCTAAAGTGGTTAATTTGATCGAGATCTAAATTGAGATCGACATTCCAGACATGGACATCGCGCTCTAATAACATCAACATGCGTAGATCTGTGGGACAGTGAATAGTAGATAATTAGGAGAACTTGTTCGACTCCTACTCAAATTTACCAGCTAACCTCTGCATTTTAGCTGGAGAATTGCCGTGATCCGGCTCAATTGGAATCAACAAGCTCCTGTAAATTATTGTCACCTTCCTAGATTTAGTCAAAGTATATGCGAACCCACTATTGCGGCACAATCCGTACCGAACAAATTGGCGAAACTGTTACCCTGTGCGGATGGATTGATCGTCGCCGCGATCTTGGTGGGGTGATTTTCCTCCATTTGCGCGATCGATCTGGTTCGGTGCAGTTTGTCAGCGATCCTGTCCGCACGCCCGATTCCTACCATCTTGCCGAAACCCTCCGCAGTGAATATGTAGTCAAAATTACTGGCAAGGTTTATCGTCGCCCCGAAGAATCCCTCAATGCTCGCATCCCTACAGGTGAGATTGAGATCTACGCCGAGCAAATTGAAGTGCTCAACCGCGTCCAGAAACAATTACCATTTCAAGTCTCTGCTAGCGAGGATGAAACATCGGTACGGGAAGATTTACGGCTCAAATATCGCTATCTCGATCTCCGCCGCGAACGGATGAGTGCCAATCTCCACCTCCGCCACCAAGTAATCAAAACTATTCGTCGCTTTCTCGAAGATAAATTTAATTTCATCGAGATTGAAACACCCATTTTGACACGCTCTACGCCTGAGGGTGCGCGAGATTTTATCTTACCTAGTCGCGTCAACTTAGGTGAATGGTTTGCCCTGCCTCAGTCACCCCAGCTATTCAAGCAACTATTGATGGTATCGGGATTCGATCGATATTATCAAATCGCTCGCTGTTTTAGAGATGAAGATCTCCGCGCCGACAGACAGCCAGAATTCACGCAGTTGGACATGGAAATGAGTTTCATGGATCAAGAAGAGATTATGGATCTTAATGAGGAATTGATCTGTCAGATCTTTAAAGAAATCAAGCATGTCGAAATTCCCCGTCCATTCCCCCGCTTAGCTTATGCCGAAGCGATGGATAACTATGGTTGTGACAAACCAGATACCCGCTTTGACCTAAAATTAGTCAATGTTTCCGACTTATTCAAAGACTCCCAGTTCAAAGTATTTTCAGGTGCAATCGCTAGTGGTGGGATTGTCAAAATCTTACCGATCTCTGGTGGCAACCAAACTATTTCCAACGTGCGGATCAAGCCAGGTGGCAATCTGTTCAAAGAAGCTACCGAAGCAGGTGCCAAAGGTTTAGCCTATATTCGTGTCCTGGAAAACAACGAAATCGATACCATCGGCGCGATCAAAGATTCGCTCACCCCAGAAAGCAAGCAACAATTATTAACGCTTACAGGTGCTAAACCTGGAGACTTACTACTATTCGGTGCTGGTGATGCCGCAATGGTCAACAAAACACTCGATCGATTACGTTTGGTAATTGGGCGAGAACTCGGCTTAATCAACGACGAGCAAGTCAATCTTCTCTGGGTTACAGACTTCCCCATGTTTGAATGGAACGCCGACGAAAAACGCTTAGAAGCCATCCACCATCCCTTCACCGCACCCCATCCAGACGATCTTAGCGATCTGACTACCGCCCGTGCCCAAGCTTACGATATTGTCTACAACGGTACCGAAGTCGGCGGCGGTAGCGTGCGGATCCACCAACGGGAAATCCAAGAACAAGTATTTACCGCCATCGGCTTATCCTCAGAAGAAGCCCATGACAAATTTGGCTTCCTGCTCGAAGCCTTTGATTATGGCACCCCACCCCACGGCGGTATTGCTTATGGGATTGATCGATTAGTGATGCTCCTCGCGGGCGAAGAATCCATCCGCGACGTGATCGCCTTCCCCAAAACCCAACAAGCCCGCTGTCCGCTTACCAATGCCCCCGCAAGTGTTGATGCCAAGCAACTCAAGGATTTGGAAGTAGTTTCTACTTATAAGCCGAAGGCGGAATAGTTGGGAGTTGGGAGTTGGGAGTGTGGAGTCGGGAGAGCAGAAAGGTTGGAAGATATCGGTACGATCGAATCTTTTCGCCATTATTTCGGGTTCGTCCAACCTTCGTGAGAACCGAACTCCCAACAAAAGCGATCGCTTTCCCCAATTCTGTGCTAATATATGAGATGAAGATTATTTTCGGCTGTATGGTTCTTTTTACAAGCTTTTCTCCGAATCTAACTCTCTACACCTACAGGATTCTGGAGACAGCGATATGTCAATTTACGTCGGCAATTTATCCTACGAAGTTACGCAGGATGACTTGACTCAAACTTTTGCTGAATACGGCAAAGTAAAAAGAGTTCAATTGCCAACCGATCGGGAAACTGGTCGTCTACGCGGTTTCGCATTTGTTGAAATGGAAACAGATGCTGAAGAATCTGCTGCTATCGAAGCTCTCGATGGCGCAGAATGGATGGGTCGCGACCTCAAAGTAAACAAAGCTAAACCACGTGAAGAGAAAGGCTCTTTCGGTGGCGGTGGCGGTGGTGGCGGAAATCGTCGCTACTAGATTCGATCTTTTATAGTTCGAGTCTGATGTCAAAAGGGCAGACTTATGAGTCTGTCCTTTTGTGGCTAGTAAATAGCTGAAAGAACTCAATTCCTTCAGCTTTAGTTAAGTAAGATTGTGGATAGGTTAGGATGTCTCAAGTAATTCCCGGTGAAAGTGAAGGCATTGAGTCAGTGCTACGCCGATTCAAGCGAGAAGTCTCTAAAGCGGGGATTTTTCCTGATATGCGGAAACACAGACATTTTGAAACGCCAATTGAAAAGCGTAAGCGTAAAGCGATCGCTAGACACAGACAGAATAAGCGCAGATTTTAATCTTTGCTTGTCTAAAATATTTAAAACTACTAATCTGCTCGGAGAGTATCCATTACTCAATCCGGCAGATTTTTGGTAGATATATTAATTGTTGTTCATTCTAAAAGGTAGAGGCAATTTATGAATTTCCCCTACCTTTTAGAAGGCTAATTGTTATTTGAGGTTAGCCGCAGCGAAATCCCAATTTACCAAGTTGTCCAAATATGTACTGATAAAATCGGGACGACGATTTTGGAAATCCACATAGTAAGCGTGCTCCCAAACATCCAACGTAATCAGCGGAGTTTGGCCGTGAACGAGGGGGTTTTCAGCATTACCAGTCTTGGTAATCTTGAGGGTACCACCGTCATTTACCAACCATGCCCAACCGCTACCAAATTGAGTAGTCGCAGCAGTTTTGAAATCTGCTTTAAATTGGTCAAAACTACCGAATGCTGCATCGATTTTGGCAGCTAACTCGCCAGTTGGGACTCCGCCACCGTTTGGCTTCATCGATTTCCAGAAGAAAGCATGGTTCCAAACTTGAGCAGCATTATTGAAAATACCTGCTTTACTAGCATCACCAAAACTAGCCTTGACAATATCTTCAATAGATAAATCCGCCATTGGCGTGTCTTTGGTGAGATTGTTGAGGTTAGCTACATAAGCAGCGTGGTGTTTACCATAGTGAAACTCAAATGTCTTGGCAGACATGTGTGGCTCTAAAGCACTGACATCATAAGGTAAAGCTTCTTGTACAAACGCCATTGAGGGATGCTCTCCTAGATTAATATTGGTATTCTCACTCTTTGCTGACTATAGCAAATTTAACCAAGTGACGGGAGGTTTTGTAATGAGTGAATGGTGGATCAGACAGTTAGCATCGCAAATTACTAGCTTCTATTGCTTGGGTGAGAAGGGAGTAACTAAATCTCCCAACTAAGCTGTTTGGCTGAGATAAATACGTCAAGTGGCGGATCGCAACAGATGGATTTGCGGGTAATATTAATTACATTAGTTACCCAATAACTACTGCAACCCTAGATCGCTCCTCACAGACGATCTATTTTTATTGGTTGGCGATTCTCCCAGGAGAGGCTATCGCCAACGAGATCGAAAAATGTCAAAATAGAAAGTAAATCCCAGAATCAGCCAAAATTGCCATGCAGCCAAATATTGAAATCTATACATGGCGAACTTGCCCATTTTGTATTCGTGCCAAGGCTCTATTAAAAACCAAGGGTGTCGAATTTACTGAATATTCGATCGATGGTGACGAGGATGCCCGTGCTGAAATGTCCAAAAGAGCTAACGGCAAACGTTCTCTGCCTCAAATTTTTATCGATGATGCCCACATCGGCGGTTGTGACGATCTTCACGATCTAGATGCCCACGACAAGTTAGATAGTCTACTCGGCATCGCCTAGTTAATAATCCCAAACTAAAAAGCAGCAGACATATTATTGATGTCTGCTGCTTTTTGATTGTATGGGCACGGAGGGACTCGAACCCCCGCTCCTCAGGACCGGAACCTGATGCTCTATCCACTGAACCACGTGCCCTTAGTCGAGAATATAATAATAACACGATTGTCAAAATTAAACTACCGATCAAAATAAAAAACAAAGTGGCTGCAATCATTGAAGACAGCAACCACTTGAACAGGCTATATGATGCGGATGGGGAGACTCGAACTCCCAAGGACAAGTCCACACGCACCTCAAGCGTGCGCGTATACCAATTCCGCCACATCCGCTTGTAAAATTTTCTTGAGGTGCGCTTTATGCGCTTTGCTAAGATATCACTATTAATTGGAAGAGTCAATAGGGGATTGAGTTGGGAGTTGGGAGTTCTGATGACTAGTTATCTTTAGAATTGTAGGGTGGGCACTGCCAGCCCTTTCAACGCAAACATCGGTACTAGACTGTGATGGCGTAAACTCGTCTGCTCTCAATCGCCTGAATTGGATTTGGTGCGATCGATCGGGATAAAATATGCATAAAGTGACTCTCGATC
>CASBPY010000052.1 GCA_949127675.1 Synechococcales cyanobacterium PMM_0072 | reverse complement strand
TCCATATACTAGAGATTTTAGTCCCAAAATCTTGCGGATGGCGAGGAGGACTCCAGGCATGTAACAGGAGCGATTGGTGGTGTCGTGGCGGAGGAGATAGATTTCACCTGGGGCACCGAAGATAATTTCTTGGTGGGCGATGTAGCCAGGAAGTCTGACGCTGTGGATGCGGATATTTTCATCAGCGATGCAGCCCCGCGCACCAGGAATCTTTTCAGTTTCGGTGACGCTGGGTGGATTGAAGGTTTTGCCGAGTTCGCCTAATAGTTGAGCCGTTTGGATCGCTGTCCCGCTTGGCGCGTCAGCTTTTTGATTGTGGTGGAGTTCGATGATTTCCACATGCTCAAAGAATTTGGCAGCTTGAATGGCTGCTTGCTGCATTAAGATCACCCCGATCGAGAAATTTGGAATAATCAGACAGCCAGTACTGGCTTTGTCAGCAAATTCGGCTAGTTCTTGGATCTGAGTTGTACTTAGTCCTGTGGTACCAACAACTGGACGCACACCATAAGCGATCGCCGATCGAACGTTTTCGTAGATACTATCAGGATGGGTAAAATCGACCATCACGGCGGGTTCTTTTTCCTGAGATACCATAGCCAGAATTGCTTGCATGTCATTCATGACAGGGATTTCTAGTGCCCCACAGCCTGCAATCTCACCAATATCTTCACCTTGAAGTTTGGGGTTGCGATCGATCGCTCCCATTAGCACCAGATCTGGAGCGTTAGCAACGGCTCTAATCACTTCTAGTCCCATTTTCCCCCCTGCCCCATTGACGACGACAGGTATTGGCGATTGAGTACTCATGGCTGGTTTTTCCTTTGGCTAACAACTTTACATTGCCTATTATGACACCAAAGACTTACGGCTCTTGATCTCGATCCGTACTTGTTCAAAGCTGCTGAAATTTTCTTGTTGACATTAATTATCATAAAGAGTTAAGATTTCAATAGGCTAGACACAAATTATTAAGAGGAAATCGAATGTCACTGGCAGAACTCAGTATCTTACCCCTCGGAACGACTGCTTCAATATTAGGAATAAGTACTGAGACTGTTTTAGAGCAAAGATTGCAAGCATTAGGCTTTCGAGTAGGTAAACAAATATCAGTGATTCGCAAAGCCTGGTTGGGTGGGCCACTACATATTCGGATTGGCACTACGGAAGTAATTATGCGTCGTTGTGATGCTCGATCGATTCAAGTAAGTCCTGATTAGGTTTTAGGCTTTAGGCTTTTTTGTTTATTGAGCAAATGTAAAAATGACAAATTCAATTAACTGCAATAAGTGCAATCCAGACGGTAGCCCACTCTTGGATGTCTTAACCACGGCAGGATTGAAACAAATTGCTGTACTGGGAATGCCCAATACAGGTAAATCTACGTTCTTTAACCGCTTGACAGGGGCTAATGCGAGTATCGGGAATTGGCCAGGAATTACAGTAGATCTGCTGGTTGCCAAGATCAAGTTGGGGCAGCAAGAAACCCAGGTAGTGGACTTGCCAGGAATTTACGATCTGCGGGGCTTCTCGGAAGATGAGGAGGTAGTGCGACGATTCCTAGAAACTAATCCAGTTCATTTAGTAATTATTATTCTGAATGCGACCCAGCTCGATCGACAGATTAGTCTTGCGCTGCAAATTAAGCATCTCGGTTTACCTGCTTTACTACTATTAAACATGGCTGATGAAGCTCCAAAATTTGGAGTGCAGATCGAGCCAGCCCAGATTTCACGGCATTTGGGAATGCCTGTATTGCCAATCAGTGCCAAATATGGACAGGGTTATAGTCAGGCACGGAATTTAATTGCGCTGGAATTGAGTCGGCAATTGGAACCAGTATTGGCGGGCAAAGTAGAGAAGAATTTAGTTACAGACGCTGAGTTTGCGGCTGAGATGGGGGCATTGCTCCAGGATGGTTTTCAAGTATCTGATGCTTTTAAAGATACGCTGACGACTAAACTCGATCGAGTATTGCTGCATCCGGTATTTGGGTTGCCGATTTTCTTCGGATTGATGTATCTGATGTTTCAGATCGTTTATACCGTGGGTAAACCGCTGCAAGATTGGTTAAATCTGCTGGTGGAGTGGTTCAAAAATATTGCCTTAGAACCAGCTCTGAGCTTTTTGCCTAAGTTTCCCCATGATTTACTGATTGATGGTGTATATGGCGGGATGGCGACAGTTGCCGCATTTCTACCTGTAATTTGGATCTTCTTTATCTGTATGGCGATCGTCGAAGATAGTGGATACTTATCTCGATCAGCTTATTTGATGG
Source organism: Synechococcales cyanobacterium PMM_0072 (assembly GCA_949127675.1). Lineage (GTDB taxonomy): Bacteria > Cyanobacteriota > Cyanobacteriia > Cyanobacteriales > Chamaesiphonaceae > Chamaesiphon. The sequence continues at coordinate 3,422 of CASBPY010000052.1, read as the reverse complement.
ATGCGTTCATGGAGCGATTGGGCTTGGATGGTCGATCGTTTGTGATGTCGTTGATGGGCTTTGGCTGTAATGTGCCGGCAATTATGGGTTTGCGGGTGATGCGCTCTCCAGCCCTAAGATTGCTGTCAATGTTAGTGATTCCATTTTCGCTCTGCTCGGCACGGTTAAATGTATTTATCTTTATGACAACGGCGTTATTTAGTGCTAGCGTCGCGCCGTTGGTATTGTTTAGCCTTTATTTATTTAGCTTTGCCGCAGCGATTCTGACGGCTTTGATTTTCAAAGGAAAGTATCCCAACCAAGAACCATTAATTCTGGAATTACCACCCTATCGCTTTCCGACTGTCAAGCAAATGTTGCTGCGGGCCTGGAGCGAAACCAGACATTTTTTACGGTTTGCCTGGAAATTTATTATTTTTGGCGTAGTGGCAATTTGGCTGTGCAATAATCTACCGCTGAATGTCGAACCTGCCAGTGCTGGTACGATCTCTGGATCGATCGGCCAAGCCTTACAACCAATTTTAGGACCGATCGGGATCAATCCCAAGCTCTCAGTTGCCTTGATTTTTGGGTTTATTGCCAAAGAGATTGTTCTGGGTGGATTAGCGGTGATTTATGCCACCAAAGAGGATGCGGGATTGGCTGGAGCGATCGCTCGTGAGATTGACTGGGTACAGGCTTACAGCTTTATGTTGTTTACACTGTTATACGTCCCTTGCCTTTCTACGGTGGCTGTAATTAAAGCCGAGTCCAAAAGTATCAAATTTGCATTGTTGGGGGTATTTTGGTCATTGGGGTTGGCTTGGGTTGCTAGTTTTATCTTCTACCAGGGTGCAAGAGGATTAGGTTTTTAGGTGATCATTGCACTTAAGTTGAGAACGGTAATTGAGATGATCGAAATTAAAATTAATTTGGGTATAATTACATTGAGACTCATCCAATGACTAAGGCACTCAGCGATCAAGTAACGTTGTTCCGTCTTCATCTACTCCTACATTTCCGGCAATGACAAAACCTATTCTACTTTCAACCCCACACATGGGCGATCACGAACAGAAATTCGTGACCGAAGCCTTTGAAACCAATTGGATTGCGCCGATTGGCCCCCATGTTGATGCCTTCGAGCGAGAATTTTGTCAGACAGTCGGAGCAAATCACGCGGCTGCGGTTACTTCGGGTACAGCAGCGTTGCATTTGGCTCTCAAGCTAGTTGGTGTGGGCGTTGGAGATGAGGTGTTTTGTTCTAGTCTAACTTTTTCAGCGAGTGCCAATCCGATCGCTTATTTGGGTGCTAAACCTGTCTTTATCGACAGTGACAAAATATCCTGGAACATGGATCCCAATCTACTCGTAGCTGCACTAGAGCAAAAAGCAAAATTGGGCAAACTGCCAAAAGCAGTAATTCTCGTCCACCTATATGGCCAAAGTGCAGACATCGATCCGATTCTCAAAGCTTGCAACCACTACGGTGTGACGATGATTGAAGATGCGGCAGAAGCTTTGGGTGCCACTTATAAAGGTCGCTCACCTGGGACATTTGGCAAGATCGGTATTTTCTCATTCAATGGCAATAAAATTATCACCACTTCTGGTGGTGGGATGTTGGTATCTGAAGATCCGGAAATGACAGCAAAAGCCAGGTTCTGGGCAACCCAATCTCGCGATCCGGCTCCTCACTATCAACACTCCGAAATCGGCTACAATTACCGTCTTAGCAATGTCTTGGCGGGAATTGGACGCGGACAACTAATGGTACTCAAGGATCGAGTGGCTGCCAGACGACGGAATTGCGAAATTTACGAGCAAGCTTTGGGCGATGTCCCTGGAATTGAATTTATGCCCGAAGCGGCTTGGGGTCTTTCGACTCGCTGGCTGACATGTCTAACAATTGATCCAACTGCGTTTGGTGCAGATCGAGAACAGGTGAGATTGGCACTGGCTGATGCACAGATTGAGGCTCGCCCAGTCTGGAAACCATTACACTTGCAACCGATTTTCCAAGATTCTGAATGTTTTGGCGGCGAGGTTTCCGAGGATCTATTCGATCGAGGATTGTGTTTACCTTCTGGATCTAATCTCACCGATGAGGAACTAGATCGGGTAATTCAAGCTATTCTCAAAGTCAGAAGTTCAGCAGGTGTGAAGGTTGCGGCTTCGGTTATTTCTTAGTAGATCTTAGTAATTAAGCGTAGATTTTGGGTACCCAGAAAGGGCACCCCTACAGATCACTTGTAGGGGTGCCCTTTCTGGGTACCCTGATTCGCTTTAGCACAACAGATAATCGAATGTTCCAATCGTGTAGCGAGATCGACGGTAACTACTACCGTAATAGCACCCCACATGAGATCGATCGAGTAGCGGATAATTAAGACAGTAATAGCGCAGTCATCCCCTAAGATCGTGCCAAACCCAAAAGAATCTTCATCGACTACAGACAACACCGAGATCGAGCATACTTCAGATACTTGGACAGATCGACTTGCAGCGGGATGGCACACAGCGACAGATAAAGTGATGCAGATATTACCTGTCGATAAAGCAGCCGAAACCGTCAGCAAGTGGTTTAGCGTCGATGATGCTCAGGTAGCCGAGATTTTGACAACTGTTCGCGCTCAATTACCCACCACCGAAGCTTTATTAATCGGTAAACCCCAAGCAGGTAAAAGTTCGATCGTCAGGGGATTAACGGGAGTCTCAGCGGAAATTGTTGGACAGGGATTTCGACCCCATACCCAATCGACGATTCGGTACAATTATCCTTCTAACGAGCTGCCATTATTAGTATTTACAGATACCGTGGGCTTGGGTGATATCGATCGAGATACAAATAGTCTAATTCAAGAACTAGTCAGCGATCTCGAAGCTGAAACTAGTCGCCCACGGATTATTATCCTGACTGTCAAAATCAACGATTTTGCGATCGATACCCTCCGCCAAATTGCCAAACAGCTACGGGAAAAATATCCTCAAATTCCCTGTTTATTAGCCGTTACTTGCCTACACGAACTATATCCATCGACTCAACTCGATCATCCCGAACAGCCGACTAGTATTGAGTCAGTAGATCGAGCATTTACAGCCATCCAGCAGGCATTTACAGGGCTGTTTGATCGATCTGTGCTGATTGACTTCACACTGGTTGATGACGGGTACACGCCCGAATTTTATGGCTTGGAGACAATGCGTGACACTCTCGCAGATTTGCTACCAGAAGCAGAAGCCAGAGCCATGTCTCAATTACTCCAAACTGGCACTTCAGCCATTAGTGGTGATTCTGGCGACCAAATTGGCAATATTTATCGTGATGTTGCCCGTCGTTATATCTTACCGTTCTCGATCGCCGCAGGCACAGTCGCCGCGATTCCCTTACCTTTTGCTGACTTACCCGTCCTCACCGCGATCCAAGTTTCGATGGTGGGATT
>CASBPY010000051.1 GCA_949127675.1 Synechococcales cyanobacterium PMM_0072 | reverse complement strand
TAGCCGAGTGTTCCCTGCCAGAAATTTTCACTAAAACTTTCCAAACAAGTTACTAGCCCTACATCCTAAGCCCTACATCCAAAACCCTAAACCCTAAACCCTATCCCCTAACCCCTATCCCATGACTGAAAACACCCCAATTGTCCTAATTGAAAATGATACGATACTAGCTGAGAGAATCAATCTTGACTTGACCAAGGCTGGCTATCAGGTATCGATCGCTGATAATGCCAGAATGGGACTAGAACAAATCAAAAGACTGCATCCAGCTTTGATTGCGATCGATCGAGCATTGCCTGGAGAAGCAGCTTTGACCCTGGTACCCCAACTGCGGGAGCTGGGGATTGTGGCACCGATTTTGTTGCTGATGGCACATGATACCGTGGCAGATCGGATTGTCTGTCTGGAATCTGGCGCGGATGATTACTTTCTCAAACCTTATCATGCGATCGATTTCTTGCATACGATCGGGCTGTACCTGCATTCTGATGTTGGAGTCGGCGAACATTTGCGGTTTAGCGATCTGACATTGGATCTTGTCACCCACAGCGTCCGGCGAAACGATCGATCAATCGAATTAACCGTCAAGGAGTACGAGCTACTACGGTATTTGATGTCACAACCAGAAACCGAGCTAACCCGCGAGCAAATATTAGAGAATGTCTGGGGCTATGATTTCCTGGGCGAATCTAATGTAATCGAGGTATACGTGCGTTATCTGCGGCTCAAACTAGAAAAAGAGGGTGGTAAGCGATTGATTCAAACCGTCCGTGGAGTTGGCTATGTATTGCGCGACTAATAAACTGCCAAGAGTTAATCAGATTTGGAAACAAATTTTGAGGCTCCACGTCTTGCACCAACACAGATCTCCTCTATCCCCTGACAGCATTGTGAACAAACAGCACCTAAAATTCGGAATTACCTGCGGGATAGTTGGGATCTTGTTACTTAGTTGTACTCAATTAGTTCAATCCAAACTACCGAGTGAGAATCCAGTCTCCACCGGAGAGACAGCCCCAACGATCCAGACTACCCCAGATCCTAAACCTACCCCACAGGTGCAAAAGCTGCCTGTAACTAGCCAATTTAGCTTCAAAGGTCAAACTATCTTGCTAGAGGTTGCCCGCACGTCTCAAGAGCAATCTACGGGGTTGATGAATCGGACAGATCTGGCGAGCAATCGCGGCATGTTGTTTGTATTTTCGCCACCACGTCCAGTTAGCTTTTGGATGAAAAATACCCTGATTCCGTTAGACATGGTGTTTGTGTCAAATGGCGTAGTCAAATACATCGGCGCACAAATCCTGCCGTGTAAGCAAGATCCTTGTCCTACTTATGGGCCAGAGCCAAAAACTGACATTGATGGCGTAATTGAATTGCGGGGTGGTAGAGCCGCAGAACTTCAGCTCAAAGTTGGCGATCGATTGAAAGTTGTGAAGTACTCAGCCAAACAGCTTAAATAATTAGAACTTTGTCGATTGACCCAGATACCAATGCTATAATCCACTCTTAATAATAAGAATACTAAGATACACTGACACTCTCATTCAGCCTTTAACAAAATCCCCGTGTTTCCACGGATTTAAAATAACCGCTAACAGGGTTAAATGTTTGTTAACACCAATTTTCAATTTCCTCATTTGGTCATGGAAATTGTTGAGTCTGAATCTGCAAGCTAGATTGGTACCCTAAAATCGTCACAGTCTAATTAGACCGAAAAATGCTGTCGGTCTGGTCTTTACAGTCACTTTTTTTACCAATTGTGTTCAATCGCAGATGTAACCTTTAAAGATTGCTGAGTTGAAACAGAAACTTTCTGTAATTTAGATTGCAACGGGTGAAGATCTAAATTAACCTTGCCGCCATTAGCTGTTTATCAGCGACGCTCGGATCGGTACAAATTTCTTTCTTTTTAAAAAACATTTTTAACATTTAGCCGGAGGTACGGCCATGATAGCATCTACCCATTTAACAAAACTGATTCATTTTTTACAAAACGATTTAGACATTTCTGCTTCGTCGATGGCGATTGCCCTCAAGCAAGTAGAACACAATCCTGGCCCCCTGCCGATGATTTTGTGGCAATACGGACTAGTGACGATCGAACAACTCGATCGAATCTATGACTGGATTGATGCAGCTTAAATTAGGGAATAGGGGATAGTGGATAGTTAATAGTTGGTTTTAAGTGAATAGATTGTAGGTTGGGTTGAAGAATGAAACCCAACAAACCCTATAGCTGCCCACTAAAGTCTACGCTCACACAACAAAAAGCTCCGAGTTAAAACTCAGAGCTTTTTGTTGGTTTTTAAAAATGAATCGACCTCAAACCTATATTATCCCGTGGGGGACTATCCTAATCCACTCGATAGCCGAGTTCAGCTAACCGCAATCCTGATTGTCGCCATTTGGGTTGAACTTTGACAAATAATTCAAGATAAACCTTGCCCGCAATTAATTTTTGCATTTGCTCTCTGGCATTACTGCCGATTTGCTTGAGCATTTGTCCACCCCTGCCAATTACGATTCCTTTTTGGGAGTCACGCTCGATGTAGATCGTGGCGAGGACGCGGGTAATATTCGCATCTTCTTTGACCTGATCGATTGTGACAGCCACCGAGTGGGGGAGTTCTTCTCGGGTAAGCAGGATAATTTGTTCGCGGATTAATTCGCCCATGATAAAGCGTTCAGGCTGGTCGGTGACGAGTTCTGGGGGATAGTAGTAAGGGCCGATTTCTAGTTTTTCAGTTAGGCTAGTTTGGAGTTCAGGTAAGCCTGTTTCGGTCACAGCCGAGAAATTGATAATTGGCCAATTGTGTTCGGCTGCGAGTTCTTGGTAGCTAGTATCGATCGCCTCAATGTGAGATTGTCGCAGATCGGTACGGGCATCAACTTTATTGATACCGAGGATAATTGGGGTTTTGACATTAATCAGTAGCTCGGCGATGAACCTGTCTCCACCACCCGCAATTTCCATCCCATCGACAACAAATAGCACCACATCTACAGCCCCGATCGCACTTTGAGCATTTTTAACTAATACTTCCCCTAGTTTGTGATGGGGTTTGTGAATACCTGGGGTGTCCACGAAGATCATTTGGGCTGTATCCGTGGTGAGGATGCCCTGTAACCGATTGCGTGTCGTTTGAGGTACTGGAGAGACGATCGCAATTTTCTGACCGATGAGCTGGTTCATCAGCGTGGATTTACCCACATTTGGTCGCCCGATGATGCCGACAAATCCCGATCGAAAGCCCTCTGGCGCAGCCGGAATCAACCCCCGCCCCAAATCTTGTCCTGACTCGGTAGCAATATCTTTTTGAGATGCTAGATAAGCCTCGACTACAGAGTTATCACTGGGTTGAGTCTTTGGGTTTGCTGGCTGAGGTCGATCGATCATGAGGTTCTCGGTGAAGATTCTGCTTCGATCTTACCGCAGTCGCGAGTACTCCAAGCTCGTAGAGTTGATGAAGTCTTGCCAAATCGGATTAGGAATCCAGCTTACTCCGCTGGATAAAGATGAAAGATCGATAAATCTTGGCTGGGAATAGTTGCAGTGCAGGCTAGGATCGGCTGATCTTGGCCTTCCATTGCCACTCTACAGACATAGCAAGCACCTTCCAAGCAACTAGTGGGAATAGAGACACCACATCGATCGGCAACTGTGAGTAATGACTCTCCGGCTTCTGCGGTGACGCTAATTCGATCGGGCATGAACAGAACAGTGACAGGCATACTTTTGGAGGCGTGAGGGGAGATAAAATGGCTGGCGGGGCGATTGATACTTCAGATTACAGAGATTTGAGCTGGTTGGCAGTCAACATCCCTTTGCTGAGGTGGAAGTGTTCGATCGATTCGATGTGTGAGCTACTACCGATCAGAAATTGGATTGATGTTGGGGCTTCACTCCAATTACTGGCACAGGCGCGTAGCTGCTTACCTGTGAGTCTGGAAAACCATCCAGCGAGGAAACCAGCTTCCAGACTAAAAGAACGATATGTGGAGGCATCTTCGACAGTTTTGCCATTGTCGATGCCCGAATTTTCGATCGTGATCCCGACTAGTCCCCGTTCCGATAGGCTGAAATCAAAGGATGGTTTGCCCAAGCCATGAACTGCCCAGACTGCTTGGACATTGACAAAAAATTCATTAGAAATTGTGTCTAGGATCGGCTGGCGATAGTAATTTACCATCTCTTGCACCATCCGATCACCAAAGGTTTTGCCCCAGTTATCGCCAAAAGTATACAAAGCTAGATAGGAAGCTTCACCCGCTTCTACTCGCAAGATCTTGGGGATACTGCGTAAGAGGACTTCTGGTATTGCAATCAGGCGATCTCCCTGGCGAGTTGCTAATAAGCCTGTGGCTGGATGGGATTTGACATAGCTTTTGGGATTAAAGCAATTTGCCGGAATGGAAATTGTAGATTCGTTCATGGTTAGGTAGATAGTGGATGATGAGTGGTGGATGGTGGATGGTGGATGGTGAATGGTGAGTAGATCCATAAACAATTGACATCACAAGTCACAATCATCTAGCTCTTTAGTCGGAAGTAATTATGTTGATTGCGTTAATTTTTTTCAGACATGATCATGTCTTGAGCGAGTTTAAAATAGGGTTTGAACAAATTGGCTTGTTCTTTTGGTAGCTCGACACAAATTGATTCCAAGACAAATTGCACACCATTGTAATGATGTAAACCCATCGCTTGGAGGACATTTTTTTGCCAATAGATAAACCGATCTTTCAACATCTCTTCATCTTGTAATAGCATCCCCAATGCGTAATATCTCAAAGCTAATGTGATATCACGGCGGCAGCTCTCTAGTCTGGCTGGCTCGATTTTCTTGACATCAGCGGTAGGTTTGCTCAATTGAATCGATGCCATTGCTCGATCGATAATTGATTTCTCACTGCTTTGAATAGCTAAATAAGCTTCCTTGCGATCAGCCCAAGCAAACATTGCATGTTCCAGATTTCGGAGATCTTGCTTGGTAGCATAAGCTC
>CASBPY010000050.1 GCA_949127675.1 Synechococcales cyanobacterium PMM_0072 | reverse complement strand
GCTCGTGGCTCCGTAGGGCGATGATTCTGTGGTTGGATAGAAGTGGACAGTTGGCCAGCCCATCGCCTCCAATTGAGCCGCCCATCTGCCAGCTTCCTCGATGGTGGCTGTCACGACTAATAGATGTTGCCCAGATCCTTGTGCCAATGCTGATGTCACCAAACCTTTTGGTAGACGGGGTAATCCACTCAGGTGGAGCATTTGCTGCTGCTGGAGCTTTGCTAGTAGTTCCGCCGCCAGTTGCGATCGTTCGAGGGTGCGAATCAGTGCAGAAAAAGCCATCGTTTGAGTCAGCAGGGGTGAGAAAAAGGTAGGGGCAATTTATAAATTGCCCCTACCTTTTAGAATAATATATTTGTTCGAGTTCTACCCAAATCGACCGCTAATATATTCTTGGGTTTTCTCCTGCTTGGGAGAACCGAAAATAGTGCGGGTATCGTCGTATTCTACTAAGTATCCAAATCGACTACCGCCATCATCAGCTCCAGCATTGAAGAAGGCTGTCTTATCAGATACCCGCGCAGCTTGCTGCATGTTGTGAGTAACGATCACGATCGTGAACTTCTCTTTTAGCTCATGAATCAGATTCTCAATCTGGACAGTGGAAATCGGATCTAGGGCAGAACAAGGCTCATCCATTAAGATGACTTCAGGTTCGACGGCGATTGTCCGAGCGATACAGAGTCTTTGTTGTTGTCCACCGGAGAGGGACAAGCCACTTGCTTGGAGTTTGTCTTTGACTTCATCCCACAGTGCCGCTTTGCGAAGGGATTTCTCAACTCGCTCGTCAATATTGCCTTGGAAGCCAGAGATTTTCAATCCAAAGGCGACATTATCGTAAATAGATTTGGGGAAAGGATTTGGTTGTTGAAATACCATCCCAATTCGGCGGCGGACTTCGACGGGATCGATGCGTGGATCGTAGAGATTGGTGCCGTTATAAGTAATTTGACCTTGAACCTTGGCACTAGGGATCAGATCGTTGAGGCGATTATAACAGCGTAGCAGGGTACTTTTACCACAACCAGATGGACCGATAAAAGCAACCACATTATTTTTAGGAATATCTAGAAAAACATTCCGAACTGCTTGGAAAGCACCATAAAAGATGGAAACGTTATCTGTCTTGATGATGCTTTCCTTGTCTGTCCGAGTATCTACCATAAAAATAGTTGTAAGAGGTTAGAGGTGTGATTGCACACTAAGTAGGTTTAAATATTGATCGGGGGAAATAGGACTAATAGAATTTATATATCTACTTATATCCTATCCTAATTTTCGCCAGAATAGCTTTTTTTGATTGAGTGAAGTCCCTAATGACATTGAATCATAAGTTTAGTAAACTTTTCTACGAGAAATGATTCGGGCAAAGATGCTAATGCCGAGAATTGTTACCAGGATAATCAATGCCGCTACCCAAGCTAACTGTTGTTGGTTTTTGTATGGAGAAATTGCAAAGTTGTAGATGAGAACAGATAGGGTTGCTGTCGGTTGCCACGGCCCTTGGATGTCGTATTGATTGAACAAACAGGTGAACAGTAGTGGCGCTGTTTCGCCAGCAGCTCTAGCGATCGAAAGTGTTACACCTGTCGCAATAAATGGCATTGCTGCGGGTAAAACAATCTGGGTAACGCTTTGAAAATTAGTTGCGCCAATCCCGACAGCCGCCATCCGGGTGGTCTTGGGCACAGATTTAAGTCCTTCCTCTGCTGTCCGCACGATCGTCGGTAGCATCAAAACTGAGAGAGCAACACCACCAGCTACGGCTGAAAAACTGCCAGTCGTCAGTACCACAATCCCATAGGCAAATAGTCCAGCAATAATCGATGGCACGCCACTGAGGACATTGGTACAAAATTGGACGAGTTTAAAGATCCAATTACCTTGACTAAACTCGATCGTATAAATGGCCGTTAAAACCCCAAAGGGGACACTAATCAGCGCACCAATTAGACAAGTGATGATTGTCCCAATAATCGCGTTTCTCAAGCCTCCGCCTTGCATTCCCGCTGCTGGGGGAAGTTCTGTAAAGACTGCTGGCGAAAATCCAGCCAGTCCATTGACGATCACCATGAATAGGATTGACGCTAGGGGAATGAGCGAGATGGCGACGCAGGTAAATACCAGTCCAGTCATCACTTTGCCAAATAATTTTCGGTTGGCGGAAAGGGCAAATTCGCTACCTAATGAACTAGATTGAGGGGATAAGGGAGTCATAGGTTAGGGGATAGGGATGAGGGAATAGGGATTAGGGATTAGGGTGTTTAGTTTCTTGCCCTCAATCCCAATTGCTAACTAACGTGAGTTCGGGTTAAGGATATTGGCTACGTTTGAGTACCGCAGCCGATTGAAATCGGTGCTCATGATGCAAAGTCCGCCTTCGCGGACTAAGATAATAGTCCGCGAAGGCGGACTTTGCATCACCAGCCGAGACTTCCAGTCTCAGGGCTTTTCTTATCCCGAACTCACGTTAACTAGATTATTCAACCTGTTGAAAACGGCTGACCAGCATCTGTGCAAAGATATTGACCAATAGGGTCAATACCATCAAGATCAAAGCTTCATAAAATAGTGATGACTTTTGCAGTCCGCTAGCTTCGCCAAACTGATTGGCAATCAGCGACGAAAGAGTTGAAGCTGGAGCCAACCAAGAAATATTGGCTTGATTAGCATTGCCAATCAACATCGCCATTGCCATTGTTTCGCCCAATGCTCGACCTAGTGCGAGCATAATCGAACCCACAATCCCTGATAGTGCCGCTGGTAGCAGCACCAGCATGATTGTTTCCCATCGGGTCGCGCCCAGTCCATAGGCTCCCTGACGGAGCTTGGGCGGTAAGGATGTTAAGGTGTCGCGGGAGATAGCAATAATGGTCGGGAGGATCATGATCGCCAGTACCAGAGATGCACCCAAAAGCTGTCTCCCACCAGGCTCAGTCGAGAAAAAGGGAATCCAACCAAAATTGTGATTGAGGCCCTGGAACAGCGGTTTAATCGCAGGTAGGAAGACAAACAACCCCCACAATCCATAGACAACACTGGGAATTGCGGCTAGTAGTTCGATCGTCAACGCGATCGGTTGGAGGATCTTTGGTGCCAGGAAATTCTCAGTCAAGAAAATCGCCACACCCACACCCAGCGGTACAGAAAACAGCAGTGCCAGAAAGGAACTCAGGATTGTCCCATATACATGGGGCAAGGCTCCATAGATATTTTTGACTGGATCCCAAGTGCTATCGACCAAAAACCCCAAGCCAAAAGTCTGAATTGCGGGGAGGGCGATAACTAGTAATGAATAGGTGATCCAGACTAGAATCAGGCCAATCCCGATCGCTAGTCCAAAAGTTACGCGCCGAAAGTTTTTGTCGATCGATCTCACCACCTTAAATTGGGTGGAAGCTTCAAGCAATGTCTCGGTAGAATTTGGGGGTTGTGTCTTCATAAACAAGTCTATTTAACTTTACTGAGTTCTGCTTTGACTTTTGCGACTAAACTATCTTCTAATGGTACATAGCCTAACTCGGTGGCAGTGGCTTTACCAGTAGTTAAGGCCCATTCGACTACAGATTTTAATGCTGTTTGTTTAGCAGCATCTTTAGACTGGGGATAGAGCAGCAACCAAGTTAATCCAGAGATGGGATATGCGTTGGGATTAGCAGAGTCAGGAACCAAGAGTGCGAGATCGGCGGGAACCTTTTCACCGACAAATGCTGCTTCACCTGCTGCTGGGGTGGGGGCAATCAGCTTCCCAGATTTATTTTCGATCTCAGCCATTGGCATGTCGGTTTGTTTGGCATAGGAATACTCAACATACCCAATTGCATTCGGTGTTTGTTTGATCTGGGCGGATACACCTTCATTTCCTTTGGCACCTGTCATGCCCTGTGGCCAAGAAATCGATTTATTCACACCTGCTGTCCATGTGGGACAAGCAACCTTGAGGTGATTGGTGAATTGAAATGTAGTACCACTACCATCAGAGCGGTGGACAAATTGAATTGCACTATCAGGTAATTTTGCACCAGGATTTGCTTTGGCGATCTCAGGATCGTTCCACTTCTTAATTGCACCCGTTGTGATGCCACAGTAAGCAGCGCGAGATAGCTTCAGATCTTTGACTCCATCGAGGTTGTAGGCAAACACCACACTACCGCCAGTCATGGGAACTTGAATTGGCTCTGCACCATATTTTGTTTTGAATTTGGTGCGTTCTTCTGGTTTCAATGGTGCATCGGTTGCGCCGAAATCAACTGTACCTGCTAAAAATTGTTCGACACCAGCACCACTACCGACAGATTGGTAACTGATTTGGGTGCCAGGATTTGCTTTATTGTAGTCAGCAAACCACCGTTGGTACAGCGGCGCGGGGAAAGTAGCCCCAGCACCACTGAGGGCGGAACCTTTACCATCAGCAGCAGGGACAGTAGCTGATGGTGCAGCACCATCAGATGGCGGAGTCGCAACATCAGGGCTTTTGGGTGTACAGGATGATACGGTTATCCCGATCGATAGGGCTGTTAAAGCTGTCCAGACAGTGGGGCGTAACCTACCAGTTGCTACTGGATTTTCGCTAGTTAGTTGTTTAATTTGGCGATCGTTCATCAGATATTTTCTCCTCAAGTTTTTTTGCGTTCTAGTTATCCCCAGTAGTTAGGGTTGAACGTATCTAGATTATATTTAAAATTGACACCATTTGATGGTACGGATCGATCGTGTAAACCAAGCTTAACCAGATGTTAACCTGATGAGGATGGAGGCTTAAAGAAGGTTGGGGTAAGATGCTTCTGGTATCAAAATAAGCCAACAATTTGCCCAAAAAATGATTGTTAAGGCTGGTAATTTTTGAGATCGGTGTGCTTTATATAAACTTGACAATTTTACCCATGTTATTCAAAAATTTTGGTCGCCTGACCACTCTCTCTGTAGTTGCAGTATCGGTATTTGGCACGCAACTAGCAGCATGGGCTGATGTAACACTTAGTGGTGCTGGCGCAACGTTCCCCCAACCGCTATATGAGAGATACGTGCGGGAGATGCGTAAGGCTCACCCAGGTATAAAGGTTAACTATCAAAGTATTGGTAGTGGTGGTGGCATCAAGCAAACGATCGCGGGTACAGTAGATTTTGGGGCGAGTGATGCCGCGATGACCGATGGCGAAATGGCCAAGGTCAAAGGTGGTGTCCTCTTGATTCCTACCGCTGGTGGTGCTGTATCGGTAGCTTACAACTTGCCTGGAGTCAAGAATCTCAAGCTTTCTAATGCAGCTTTAGCAGGTATCTTCACAGGTAAAATTACCACCTGGAATGATCCGGCGATTGCCCAAACAAATAAGGGTGCTAACTTACCTAGCAGTGCAATTAAGCCCGTGGTCAGAGCTGATGGTAGTGGCACATCATTTATCTTTACCAATCACATGAGTGCGATTAGCTCAGCATTCAAGTCCGCAGTTGGGCCTAGTAAAGAACCAAAATGGCCATCTGGTTTTCTCAAAGGTAAAGGTAATCCTGGCGTGGCCGCTTCTCTCAAACAAACATCAGGTTCGATCGGTTATGTCGAGTATGACTTTGCACTCAAAAGTGGACTTTCCTCAGCATCAGTCCAAAATGGCAGCGGACAGTACGTTGCTCCATCCTTAAAAACTGCCAATCAAGCCTTGGCTGATGTCCAGTTCCCCGCAAATTTCCGTGCATTTGATATTAACTCTGCTCAAGGTTATCCAATTGTGGGGTTGACTTGGTTACTGATTCCTAAAGCCCAAAGAAATCCCGACAAAGCTAAAGCGATCAAGACAATGGTGAAATGGATGCTCACCAGTGGTCAGCAATTTAATGACGATCTTAACTACACTTCAATTCCTAGTAGCGTTGCTGCACGGGCGATCGAAGCTGTTGAATCTGGCGTGAAGTAATCTAGATCTAACTAATGTCATTCTCTGAAAAATCTATGCCTACGCCAATCACTAATAATTTGGCTAGGCGTAATCGTCAATCTAAGCCAGATCGAGCCGATCGACTATTCCGCTATCTAATCTATGGTGCTAGCGGAGTATCGGTGGCGATCCTGTTGTTGATGGGCTGGACTATTACTGGACACGCCTTACCCGCAATCAAACAGTTCGGGTGGGGCTTTTTGACTGGTCGGGATTGGAACGTACCAGACCTCAAGTTTGGTGCTTTACCGTTGATTTATGGCACACTTGGTAGTGGTTTGATCTCCTTGATCTTTGCGGTGCCAGTCGGTTTGGCTGTCGCAATTATCACTAGTGAAGACTTGTTGCCGAAGTGGTTGCGATCAGCAGTTGCCTTTACGATCGAACTACTGGCAGCGGTGCCGAGTGTGGTGTTTGGATTGTGGGGCTTTTATACCCTGATCCCGATTCTGCTGCCGATTCAACAGTTACTCCATGTCAAGTTTAAGGATATTCCGTTATTTAGTACTGAACCGTCGGGATCTGGACTACTGACAGCGGGAATATTATTGGCGATCATGATTTTACCCACTGTGGCTGCTGTCAGCCGAGAAGTACTGTTAGTTGTGCCCACTTATCTCCGCACTGGCTCGATGGCATTGGGATCTACCCGCTGGGAAACCATCTTTCGCGTAGTTTTACCTAAAGCTTTTTCGGGGATTATCGGTGGGGTGATGTTAGCCTTAGGTCGGGCATTGGGTGAGACAATGGCAGTAACAATGGTGATTGGTAATACCGAAAATATTAGTCCTTCAATCTTTGCCCCTGCTTACTCGATTCCCGCAATCTTAGCAAATACATTTGCTGAGGCTCAGGAGGATATTCATGTTGGCGCACTGACTTATCTAGTGCTGATCTTGTTTGCGATCACTCTAGTTGTAAATGTTGGGGCGATTGGATTAGTTAAATTGGTCGAACGCGGCGAGAAATAATTGATGAACAACTCAGAAACGACTAAATTAATTACGCCATTATCCCCGTTGCGAAGTTTATTCGATCGGGGTATGACTGTATTAGCACTAATCCTGACGATCATCGGCATGTCACCGCTGATTTCAGTATTGTGGAATATCATCTCCAAAGGATTGCCTGGACTCACTGCCACCATGTTTAGCAAGCCGATCATTGATGAAGGTTTTGCCAATGCAGTTGTGGGCACATTGACGATGATTACTATTGCATCCCTATTAAGTATTCCAATTGGGATTGCCACAGGGATCTATTTAGCTGAATATGCACCTGATCGTAAAATTAATCGAACAGTCAAATTTTTGAATACGATCTTAACCGGAGTTCCCTCGATCGTGGTGGGGATTTTTACTTACGATGTGATCGTGTTAACTAGTAAGAAATTATTTGATTTTAGTTATAGTGCCCTAGCTGGTGGGATTGCTTTAGCAATATTAATGTTGCCAATTATCGCACTGACAACTGAAGAAGTTTTGAAACTAGTCCCCAATAACCTCCGACTAGCTTCATCTGGTTTGGGTGGTAGTAGATTTCAAACGATCGCTAGAGTTATTTTACCGACGGCTCTACCAGCGTTAGTTACTGGGGTATTGCTAGCAATCTCCCGTGGGATCGGGGAGACAGCACCGCTACTGTTTACGGCTCTGTTTGCCCAAGATTGGGCTGATAATCTCTTGAGTCCAACTGCTTCTTTACCTATTTTAATTTTCAATCTCTACAACGACCCCGATCCAGTTAAAAATCAATTAGTTTGGACAGCCTCTTTTTTCCTGCTTAGTATCGTTTTATTAATCAATATCTCCGCTCGATTATTTTCTAGCCGTGCAAGATAGGAATTTAATTAATTAATTGATTGATAATTGATAATTACTTCCTTCTCACAAAAGAGATAGACAATATTAATTCACCATCGACTATTCATCTCTACATTTTCGTTAATTTTAAATATTTAATTTCAAATTCATGGACGCACTTAATCAATCTACTTCAAATATGAAGACTGCCATTCAGGTAAATAATCTGAGCTTTTTCTATGGTATCTCTAGGGCATTGGAAAATGTCAATATGAGCATATTCCAGAATAAAGTCACTGCGATTATTGGGCCATCTGGGTGTGGTAAGTCCACTTTTATCAAAGCACTGAATCGAATTGGTGAACTAGAAGGGAAAGTGAAGACTGAGGGACAAGTTGAATTCTACGGACAAGATATCTATCATCCTCAAGTCAATCTCAATCAACTGCGACGACAGATCGGGATGGTATTTCAAAAGCCCAATCCTTTCCCGATGAGTATCTATGAAAATGTTGCCTATGGAGTCAAAATTGGCGAAGAAAAAGTGCGTAAATCGGATCTAGATCTAGTAGTAGAATCTGCTTTGCAGGGTGCCGCTTTGTGGAATGAAGTCAAGGATAAACTTCACAAGTCTGCACTAGGATTGTCCGGTGGGCAACAGCAAAGATTGTGTATTGCTCGTGCCTTAGCCGTTAAGCCACAAGTACTACTCATGGATGAACCTTGCTCGGCACTAGATCCAGTGGCAACTATGAAAATTGAAGAACTAATGCATAGTTTACGAAATGATCTGACGATCGCGATCGTCACTCACAATATGCAGCAAGCAGCGCGAATTTCTGACTATACCGCCTTTTTTAGTACTGATGAAAGTCGGATTGGGCGGATGGTAGAATTTGGCGAAACCAAACAGATTTTCTCATTCCCTGTGGATACCCGCACCAATGATTATGTCTCTGGTAGATTTGGATAGTCGAATAATTCTCAGACTGAGAATGTTGGGGAAAATCGATTGTTTAATCAAACAGTAGAGATGAACTTTGAATCTGCTTAACTGATAACTGAAGCCAAAAGAAGTCACATAGGGGTCATACCCAATTTGTGCTACTGAAGTTGGGTACATTAAAGAGACTGGCTGCGATCGAGTCACTTTAGTATCAGAGTTAAGATCGATAAAATCATGGGCGTAATTCTTTTTACTGTTGTTACAATCGGCTCAATTTATTGGCTGACTTCGTTTTTGCGATCCTTCTCACACGATCTGCCCAGTTCGCGGCGGGAAGCATTTACACTCGCTTATCCACGGGCACCGATGACTGCGGAGCCAGTGATTATCCCCGTTGATCAAGCGGAAGTCAAAAAGATGCCAGAGCAATTGCCTCAGGTGAATTTAGACTACATTCCCACGGCAACACCAATCCCCGTAGTAGATCGCTCTGCCGAAGTCTTACCAAATTTTACACCCATCTCTACCAAGATCGAGGAATCACTATTGTTTCGGAGCCTCACCCTAGCATTGTTTGCTGTGAGTGTCTTCAGTTTAGATTTTGCAGCCGGAACCCATTTCAGTTTGAGCAGTATTCCCTTTGCCGCAGTTGGTGCCGTCTGGAGTTGGTACCGTCGCCATCAAGCTAAACATTGGTTAAATATTGCAGTATCGATCGCTAGTTTGGGACTAGTATTTGGTGTTTTTGTACCAATTATATTCAAACAAATTCCGCCGTATCCCAGACCATTTGCAACGCTGGGATTATTACTGGGAGCGATTTTGGTTTCCCTGAATCTGGGTTTAAGCTTTCATCTCTATAGTCGGCGAATACTAGGATATTGTCTTCTGATAAGTGTAATTTTAATCGGTCTAGCGGCTGGAATTATTCAGAATATTGGGCTTCAGAATATCGGCTTTTTGATTGTATTTTGCGGGTTTATGACGATCGCTATGCCCACTTTGATGCTCGACTACCGATCGAGATTAGCACTTCAACCGATCGGGATCCAACCATTACCATTTGAGGAACAATTATCATACAAAAAGTTGCCGTGGAAATACTTAAACCAATTAGCGGCAATTTTGATCGGTTTAGGGATGATTTT
>CASBPY010000049.1 GCA_949127675.1 Synechococcales cyanobacterium PMM_0072 | reverse complement strand
GCATACCCTAAGTAACGCTTGGGGAGAATCCCACCTCTGGGTTAGACACTGCAAGGTATCTAATCTAAGTGGTTTCGTTGAGCCAAGAATCCTCGTACCTTCAGGTCGAGGAGTGTCAAGAAGTATTTTTCATATTAGTGTAGAGTCTGTTTAAATTAAATTTTTAGATTAACTCTAATGAATAGGATAGAATCCCCTAACTTCTAAACTCTATTCCCTATTCCCTATCCCCTATCACCTAGACACATGTCCTTATTCCCCCTCTTACAGCCTAACTTAGTACTAGGTCGCTCAGTCCTAGATTTAACCCCTGAACTTCTGGCTAGGTATCAGATCGACGGATTGGTACTAGATGTAGATGATACCATTGTCCCGATCGGTAATAGTATCGCCCAACCAGAACTCGCATTATGGATTGAGGAAATTAGACAGATTATGCCACTGTGGTTGGTGACAAATAATCCCAGTCAAGTGAGGATTGGCGCGATTGCCGATAGCTTATCGCTACCTTATTTTCTCAGTGCAGCGAAACCGTCTCGCCGCAAACTGAGACAAGCCATAGCAGAAATGAAGATCGAACCCGCGCGAGTGGCGATGGTGGGGGATCGAATCTTTACCGATGTGCTCGGTGGTAATCGCATGGGCATGTTCACAATTTTGATCGAGCCGATTGTGAATGGTGATTCTTCCGTCGGCTTTCAGATCCTCCGTCGAGTTGAATTTGCGATCGCATGGGTACTTGGCGTTTCTCTAACACCAACTAAATAAATATTCACATTATGTAATAGATGCTCAATATGTCGAAATATAAATAAATTATTAAGAAATCCAAGATGCTCGAAAATATCTGGCATTATAGTTTTATTGGAAATGGAGTCAGCCGAGATAAAGACTCTAAACATAATATAAAACATAAAAACTTTCAGAGCGTTGGCTGCCAAAAATAGGTAGTTGACGCTCTGAAAAATTTTATAGGTAATTATACTCAACAGATCCAACATCTTTACTCCATTGTCGAAAGCCTCGATCCCTAGCTATTATGCCGCGATCCCCATCATGTCCCAGACCATAGTTATCAAAGTTGGTACATCGAGCTTGACCCGTAGTGATGGCAGATTGGCATTAGCAACCATCGCCGCTCTAATTGAAACGATCGTCGATTTGCGTGCCCAAGGTTATCAAATTGTTTTAGTATCTTCTGGTGCAGTTGGAGTTGGGGCGGCGCGACTAGGGCTAACAGAACGTCCCAAAACTATCGCCCTCAAGCAAGCCGCTGCCGCTGTCGGACAGGGGATTATTATGCGCGTATACGATGATCTATTTCGGGAGCATCAACAGCCAGTTGCTCAGATCTTACTAACGCGGGGCGATCTCGACAGGCGGAGTAGTTATATCAATGCTTACAACACTTTTCAAGAGCTATTCCGATTGGGCGTGATGCCGATTGTCAATGAGAATGATACAGTCGCGGTAGACGAACTAAAATTTGGCGACAATGATACCCTATCCGCCAGAGTTGCCAGCTTAATTGATGCCGACTGGTTATTTTTGCTCACCGATGTCGATCGATTGTACTCTGCCGACCCCCGCAAATTTCCCGATGCTCAACCAATCATTCAGATCGATCGATTAGAGGATTTGACCGCTCTCCAAGTCCAAACTGGTGATGCAGGTTCCGCCTGGGGAACAGGGGGCATGGTGACGAAAATAGCCGCCGCTGGGATTGCAACTAGTGCAGGTGTCAAGACAGCTATCACCCACGGACAATTTCCCCAGTATATCGAGCGGATTTTACACGGCGAACCTTTGGGTACCCAATTTACGCCTCAATTGCGGGCTGATAGTGCCAGAAAACGCTGGATTGCCCACGGGCTGGTAACTGTCGGCAAAGTTTATCTTGATGCTGGTGCTGTAGAAGCAATTACAACTGGCGGTAAGTCGCTACTACCAGCCGGAATCACTCAGATTGAAGGGAACTTTGAAGCGACAGATGCTGTCGAACTCTGCGATGGGTCTGGCAAAGAGATCGCGCGGGGAATTGTCAACTATAGTAGAGTCGAACTCGATCGGATTCAAGGTCATCGATCGACTGATATCATCAATCTTCTCGGCTATATCGGCGAAGAAACCGTCGTCCATCGGGATAACTTAGTATTGAGTTAACAATAAGTCAAAAATTAATCTATGTGGAAATGGCAAACTTGGTCAGAATTACCGTACTTATCCTGCGATTTACTTGCTGATTGGCAACATGGCTTCTTCACCCGTCAGTTTTCGCCACGGAATCCTGATCAGATTACGCCTGTTTTGTCACCGACAGCTAGTACTCATCGACTTAAACAGGTACATGGCAACGTTGTGATCACCCCGACTGAAATTGCTAGTACAACAATCGTAGAAGTAGAAACTGGTCACGCACAAGCTGATGGAGTCATGAGCGAACAACAACAGCAAGCCGTCTGGGTGGCGAGTGCTGATTGTAACCCGATCTTGATTGCCAACCGACATACTGGCAATGTCGCTGCTGTCCATGCGGGCTGGCGTGGCACATCCCTAAATATTGCAACTGTAGCTGTAAAAAGACTATTAGAGCAGGGTGGTAGCCTAGCTGATATTATCGTCGCGATCGGTCCGGCGATCGATGGTGAAGTTTATCAAGTGACGACCCAAACAGGATTAGAAGTATGTAAATCGATTGCTCCAAAGCCTCTCTCTGGCGATATTGAAGCTGATGCAATTGATTTAATATCAATGCCTAATTCACCCTTGTTACCAGATGAACAAGCAGGGAGAGTAAGACTAGACGTGCGGCGAGTTAATCAACTGCAACTCGAACAACTAGGTGTAGATCCCAACCAGATTTCGATCGCACCTCATTGTACCTATCAAGAACCAGAATACTTCTTCTCTTATCGTCGGGAAAAACTCAAAAAGATTCAGTGGTCAGGAATAATGAGTGAGTAGGTTGGGTTGAAGAATGAAACCCAACATTCCTAGAGCGTTGGTTTATCTCCTTACGGAGAAGCTCCGCCAACATTCTTCAACCCAACCTACGCCTATGTCGGAACTCGCCAAACTTGAACCTCGCCATAACTACCTGTGGCAATCGTCCGACTATCGGCACTAATCGCGATCGACAAGATTGATCGATCGTTGACAGATAGAGTATGAATTAGTTTACCCTCATTGAGATCCCAGATATTGACATTGCGATCGTCTCCGCCACTCACAATTGTCCGTCCATCGGGAGAAATTGCCACACAACTGATCGATTGAGAGTGTCCAATCAACGTATCAATCAGAGTTCCGGTCTCTACGTCCCAAATTTTAATCGTGCAGTCGTGGCTAGCACTGACAACTTTTTTACCATCAGGGGTAATTGCTACGCCACTAATTCGACCACTGTGTCCTAATAAGGTTTTGAGCAATCGTCCTTCCTGAAGCTGCCACAACCGCACGGTATAGTCGCTGCTACCACTAGCGATTAATTGTGCTGCTTGGTGGGTCGCTAGACAAGCGACGTTTTGGAGATGACCTGGACATTGATGAATCAACAATCCATTTTGAGGCTGCCAAATCTTGAGTACCGAGTCATTGCCACCTGTGACCAGTCGCTGACCATCAGTGGTCAAAGAGATGGCGTTGACGGCAGATTTATTGTCGAGTAATTGGGGTAATTTTATCCCAGTAATCAACTGCCACCATTGAACAGTGCCATCTAAACTACCACTAATAATAGTTTCTGAGTCAGCAGTAATCAAGACACTATAAATCCAGTGGCTATGTCCGAGTAAATTATGCACCAATTTACCATCTGATAACCGCCAGACCTTCACGGCATCATCAACGTGAGTAATGTCTCCATGTCCGCTCACTAGCCATTGCCCATCAGCACTCAGCGCAAGGGTGTAGACCTCACTAAAGTAGCCAGATAGTTGGTGGACTAAGGCAAGTCGATCATACTGAATTGGAGCGAGTTCGGGCAATCTGATCTCTGGTTCTACAAATGCTACCATCCCTGTTGCATCGGCTTCAGCCCAATTTTGAGAAATATCTAATAGTTCTTTGGGTTGGAGTGTGATATGGGCAATCCGATTCCAGTTGGAGACTGGAGTGGCAAGTTGGTGACAGATAATCGGTAGACAACTAGCATCTGGCACCACTTTTTCGATCGCCTTGAGTCGTTCTCGCGCGTCCCGAACTGCTAACTGGAGGGATTTACCTCCAGAAAAAGCTTTGAGAAATAGTTTGACAAATTCTTGGGCAACTTGATCTTGGACAGCTTCTCGCATCACAATCAAATTGGGAATCTGGAGATCGACTAGCTCGCTAGCCAGCTCCAAACCTTCACCACAATTGATAATTAATAGTTTTAGCCCCTGCTGAACGGCAGTCCGAATTCGATATTTGAACTCGGTAATGGTCATTGTATCGTGATGATTGATATAGATCCGACCGTTGGGTAAATAGCCAGAAATATAACTACTAAAGAACAGCACGCTCCACTTTTTATTTAGGGCCTTGACAAAATCACCATGACTGGGTGCGACGATAAATTCTGCGCTGGTATGTGGTAGTGCTTCCAAATATTCTTTACTTCGATCGAGCTTAATCCCTTGAGCACTAGTTAAAATCGACAAGACTGGAACTTGCAACTTTTCATCACTAGTAACTTTTTCAGAAATAGCTGGAATCATTGACAGGCTGACTTCTGCCTGGGGATATCGATCGAGTAATGGCTGCCAAATTGAATTCCACGGCAGTTTGAGCAATACCTTGGCGCGACTCCGCACGATGATATCAACTTCCACTTCGGGATCGATAATTGTCGCTAGTCTTTCCCTAATTGTCTGAAAGCCTGGAGAACTATACCATTGATGTAAATTTGCTTGCATCATTGCCCCAGCATCCAAGCAATCATTAATTCGCTCTGGTACTAGGCTGACGGCTTTATTGCTCATCAGCCGATGATTTTGGGGGTCGAGGCGGCGATAGCGAGCTTGCCATTCCTGATACTGGGACAGCATTCGGATCAGGTCGGGTAACTCTACCACTGTCTGGGTCAACAACTGACGATTAGCACCGAGTACCATCATCTCGACTTGCAGCACAGAACCCATTTGGGTTTCTTCAACTGTAAAAATTATTTCTTTGCCCCAAACCACCGATGAAGCCGTAGCCGCCCGATCATCACCAATAGATTTATCTCCAGTTGCACCCATTGACTGAGCATACATTGGCTCCATTTCTTGGCAGAGCAGATTGGCAACAGTATAATAGTTGGTACTGTGATTGAGTCTAATCACAATTCGGTAAAGTAGATACTTCAGCTCGACGATCGAAGCATGGCTATCTCTCAACTCTTGGAGATGGCTTTTGAATTTGGCCGTACTCAGTTGTTGCGCTTCATTACTCCAATTATTGGTACATGCACAAAATACCAGCTTTTTAATCCTGGCAATGTGATTGCTTTGTTCTAAATTATGTACGATCGCATCCAACATTTCTGACTCCCGATTAAGACTCCATTCAGGCATAGGACCGCTATCACCTGACCCATTATTACTAGACCCACTATTCAACTAGATGAAGTCGCCAATCTCATTGTTGGAAAAATGATATTTTTAGGCATAACTGGATCGATTTTATGCGATTGCCACTAATTGTAGCTTGAACTGAAAGTGTACAGTATGCAGTCAAGTAGCTTAGATTATCGATCTTGAGCTGTTAACTGGATTTAACTGTCTCCTTTCTTATTATTCCCTAAATATTCGGATTCTTTATCATTGCCACACAATTGAGATCTAGTAGCTAATTGCTAACAATCAAATTGTGCTGTAAACCTTTGAGGGTAAAGAGTAATCGGTTTGCGTTACGCTACTTAGTAGCAATGATAAGCTTAGATTAGCCAGAGAGCAATTACAGTCTATTTGACCCCAGTTTTGACCATCTCATCTCTTCCCCTCTAATCTCATGAAAATTGCCAACAATATTACCGAACTAGTCGGTCGTACTCCCCTCGTCAGACTCAATCGCATCCCCCAAGCAGAGGGCTGTGTTGCTGACATTATTGTCAAGCTAGAGAGTATGAATCCCGCTGCGTCCGTCAAGGATCGGATTGGGGTAAATATGATTGAATCGGCTGAAAAAGAAGGCTTGATTGCGCCTGGCAAAACGATTTTAGTCGAACCTACCTCTGGAAATACTGGTATTGCCCTCGCGATGGTGGCAGCGGCAAAAGGCTATCAATTGATTCTGACCATGCCTGAAACTATGAGTCTCGAACGTCGAGCATTATTAAAAGCTTATGGTGCCCAATTAGAACTCACACCAGGCAGTGAAGGCATGACTGGTTGTATTCGTCGCGCTCAAGATATTGTTGATCAAACGCCCCATGCGTATATGCTCCAACAATTTCGCAATCCTGCCAATCCCCAAATTCATCGGCTGACTACCGCTGAAGAAATTTGGGCAGATACTGACGGCACAGTTGATATTCTCATCGCTGGAGTTGGGACTGGGGGCACAATTACCGGAATTGCCGAAACTCTCAAACTCTACAAGCCAGAATTTAAAGCCATTGCCGTCGAGCCAACCAATAGTCCCGTTCTATCTGGCGGTAGACCTGGCCCTCACAAGATTCAGGGGATTGGCGCGGGATTTGTACCACAAGTGCTGAAGGTTGAATCGATCGATGAAGTGATCCAAGTCACAGATCAACAAGCGATCGAGTATGGACGTAGATTAGCACGGGAAGAAGGCTTATTATCAGGTATCTCCTCAGGTGCAGCCCTATTTGCCGCGATCGAAGTCGGTCGTCGCCCTGAAAATAAGGGTAAACTAATCGTCATGATTCAGCCTAGTTTCGGCGAACGCTATCTC
>CASBPY010000048.1 GCA_949127675.1 Synechococcales cyanobacterium PMM_0072 | reverse complement strand
CTGGTAACTCACCAGTAAGTTCTAGTTGACAGTGGGTGAGCACTTCCACCAATACTAATTTCAGCTCAAGCTGGGCTAAAGCCATGCCGATACAGCGACGACTGCCGCCACCAAACGGGAGATATTCATAGGGTGAGAACTGCCGCTCCAAGAAACGTTCTGGCTTAAACAAATCAGGTTCGGGATAAATATCTTCCCGATGATGGGTGAGATAAATACATCCAGCCACGATCGTTCCTGGTTCAAGATCGTAGCCTTGCAGTGTTACTCGTTCCTGGGCGATTCGTGGAAACGTCAACATCCCGACGGGATAAATCCGCAACGTTTCCGAACAAACAGCATTCAAATACGGTAATCGACTAATCTGAACGGGATCGCGTTTTGCATCTAAAGTGGTAACTTCAGCCAGTAACTTTTGCTTAACTTCAGGTAAATAATTAATCCAATAGATCGCCCAAGCCAAAGCTGTTGCCGTAGTTTCATGTCCAGCAAATAACATCGTCATCAGCTCATCACGCAACTCGACATCACTCAGGCCTTTACCATCAGCATCTTGAGAGCCAATCAATAGGTTCAAGATGTCAGATCGATCTGGCTCATAGTTGCATCGACGATCAGTGATTTCTTGATAAATTAATCGATCGAGTGCTGCGCGATCTCGAACAAATCGACCCCAGGGACTCCAAGCCCCTAAATCTTGCTGCAATAGCGGAATCAGCAGAAAGCTAGCATTAAGGGGTGATTCAATCAGGGATAGAACCTTGATCAATCCGTCCCGAATGAGATCGTAACGTTCGCCTTTGTACAAGCCAAACACAGCTTGCAAAATTACCGAGAGCGAAATTGACTGCATTTGCTCTCGCAGATTGATTGTTTCTCCTACTTTCCACTCTGCGATCAGCTCCTTTGTCACCGTACAAATCAGCTCGGCATAAACCCGAATTTTATCACCGTGAAACTGAGGCATTATTAGCTGTCGGCGTTGACGATGTTCCGCACCGTCGAGCAAGATCACCCCGCGTTCCCCGAAAAAAGGCTTCAGGATTTGATTGATCGAACCAGGTGCCGTAAATTGTTTAGTGTCATTGGTTAGTACCTGTTGAATCGCTTCAGGATTGCTCAGGAATACGGCTCGATCGAGTGCGCCAGACATATTCAGTGTAAAAATATCACCACACTGGCGATCGTAGTTGTGCAGGTACTTAAGCGGATTACTAATCCATTGTCCAAGCTGAATAGGTCTGGGGGTATCAATAGTAGGTGGTAAAGCCATGAATTTTTAAATAATGAAGAGATAAATCATGCCAAATGTATGTCTTTATTATCCGATCATTTTACTTATCAACCACTAAGCATCGAATCGCCTCCAACAATCCCCGCGCTTTATTCAAAGTTTCCTCATACTCCGTCACCGGATCTGAGTCCGCCACTAGTCCAGCACCTGCTTGCACAGACACCGTATGATTCCCAGTCCCATCGGGACGAACTACCATCGTCCGCAAGGTAATCGCTGTATTTAATTGACCCTCAAAGTCATAATAACCATACACTCCAGAATAGGCACCGCGCCGACAGCCTTCTAAAGCATGGATGATTTCCAAGGCGCGAATCTTGGGTGCGCCGCTGACTGTTCCGGCTGGAAAGCAAGCCTTGAGCAAGTCCCAAGCAGTTTTGTTTGGTGCGAGTTGACCTGTAGCATTGCTAACAATGTGCATTACATGGGAATACCGCTCGATCGTCATTAGTTTATCAACTACAACCGTCCCACTTTTACAAACTCGACCCAAATCGTTCCGCCCCAGATCTACCAGCATCACATGTTCGGCGACTTCTTTGGCATCTGCTAATAATTCCAATCCCAGTGCTTCATCCTCCGCTAGGGTTTGTCCGCGCCGACGAGTACCTGCCAACGGGCGCAGGGTTGCTTTGAGCGTACCATCATGATTTCGATCGGCACGCACCATTACTTCGGGGCTAGAACCAATGATCTGCCAATCCCCAAAGTTGAAATAAGCCATATAGGGAGAGGGATTGACCAATCTGAGCGATCGATACAGATCGAATGGATCGCCTGGATAAGTAGTCGATAATCGCTGGGAGACAACGACTTGAAAGATATCCCCAGCGGTAATATGCGCCTTGGCTTTGACCACATTAGCGCAAAATTCGGCTTTGGAAGTATTGCTAGTATATTCGGGCGGGAGTTCTGTCAACGGCGGACTAGGCTGCGGCGGAGTCCATTCTAAGAACTTCGATGTCAGCGGTTGTTGGAGCTTTTCAACCAGGGTTTTAACTCGCTCGATCGCCTGACTATAGGCTAGTTCGAGATTACCATCACAAGCCCCCACATCTGCATAAGCGATCGCCCAAATTTTGCGTTTCACCTGGTCAAATACAATTAGATGGTCTACCTGCATCCACAGGCCATCTGGCAAGTCTTCAGCACTAGCTGGATGGACAGGTACTCTAGATTCAATCCATTTCATCAATTCGTAGCCCCAGAAGCCAAATAGCCCACCGATGCCGCCTGGAAGCTGGGGTAGTTTTACAGGTTGGTATGGCTCTAAACAATCAGCCAGGATCTGGAACGGATCCCCTGTAAATCTGGTGACAGTCCCATCCCGATGAGTTTGGGTGGTATTGTCTCCTCTGGTTTCCAAGATCCACAATGGATTGCAGCCGAGGGAACTATAACGTCCAACAGTTTCCCCACCTTCGACAGATTCTAGCAAGAAGTTGTATGGTTGACCCGCACACACCTTATACCATGCCGAAACGGGGGTATCCAAATCCGCAACCCATTCTTGATAGACGGGAATGAAATTACCTTGGCTGGCGAGTTGACTGAATCGATCGAAACTGGGGAAAATCATTACAAGGATTGCGGCAGGGTATCTTTCTTATTGTGCCAGTTTAGGGCAATAATTTTACAGATAGCTAGTCACTAGCCCATGCGAGTGCATCCTTGAATGTAAATCCAGCAATCTCATCGACGATCCCGATTTCTACTACAGCTTGGAAAACGATCGAACATTGCAGATTTGTGATAGTTTCTCGATCGAGTCCCCAAGTCTGAAAGAATAGTGAGAGCGTCTTAGTCTGATCTGCTCCAGATTTATCACCGCCAATAATTAGGCAACGTGGTTCTTTTGTTGTGGCTGGGTACTCAATCAATGTAAATACATTACTAATTTCTTTTTCCCAAACAGGTTGGTGAAGAGTATCACTCATAGCTAATTCCAGCATCTACAAGTCTTTGGATTGCTTCACCCAATCTGTCAAGATCGGCAATCAAACTAATTCGGACATATCCTTCGCCACCGATGCCAAAAGCATTTCCAGGCGTAAATACCACACCTGTTTTTTGCAATACCATCAGGGCGAAATCAGTAGAGTTCCAACCCACAGGGCAAGGAATCCACAGGTACATTGTGGCTTTGGTTGGCTTAATCTTCCAGCCCAATTTTGCTAACCCCTCGATCATGAAATCGCGACGTTCGCGGTAGCGGGTTTGGACTTTTGTAACGTATTCATCGGGAAGCTCTAGGGCAGTTTGAGCGGCTGTTTGGAGAGCGGAAAAAATACCGTAGTCGAGGTTGGTTTTGAGCTTGCGAAGTCCCTGAATAATCTGGCTATTGCCAACCACGAAACCGACGCGCCAGCCCGCCATATTATAGGTTTTGGAGAGGGTGTGAAACTCAACACCGATTTCCTTTGCTCCAGGTATTTCTAGCAGGCTAGTGGGCTTGTAGCCATCAAAGGCTAGTTCCGCATAGCAGAGATCGTGGACTAGCATAATCTTGTATTCATGGGCAAAAGCGACGACATCTTCAAAGAAGGAGCGTGGTGCCGTTGCGCCTGTGGGATTGCTAGGATAGTTGAAGAAGAGGATTTTAGCTTTGCGGGCAACATCTACGGGGATATCATTGAGATCGATTTCCCAATCATTTTCTGGCTTGAGGATGATGTTATGAATATGAGCACCTGCGATCGCAGGTCCTCGAAAGTGGACGGGGTATGATGGACTGGGGACTAGTACCGTATCGCCAGGATTGATATAGGCGAGGGCGAGATGTGCCAAGCCTTCCTTAGAACCGAGCAGAGGTAAGGCTTCACTATTAGGATCGAGGGTGACTCCATAACGCCGATAATACCAGTTGGCGATCGAAGCCCGAAAGTTGGCAGTCCCTTCAAATGGAGGGTAGCCGTGATTAGACGCTTCGTCTAGGGCATCTTTAGCTGCTGCAATTACCGGAGCAGGTGCGGCACCATCTGGATTGCCCATACCCAAGTCAATCAGATCTATCCCCTGACTGCGAGCACTGGCTTTGAGTTCGTCCAGCCGAGCAAATACATATTGTGGCAAGGATTGGAGGCGTTCGGCGGGGCTAATCCAGTCTAAAGTCATTGTCTATAATTGGTGACGCAGTTCAATTCATTTGTGCGCGAAGCTGCTCTGAAAAGAGCATCACAGCTTCGCAATATGTCTCTAGAATATCAGGTTCGACCACGATTTCGCCTGATCCGATTGTCAAAAGAGTCGCTATCAGGTCAGAAACTTACAGCTAACCAAAAATGAAGCTGATTCACTGTTATTTTGTTGCTGAAACTGATTGGGCAACTTTCTGACTGTTCGATCGTCTCAATCTATATAACTCACACCATCGCCTTACTACAGATTACCATGACCAAGTTCTCGATCGTCATTCTGGCTGGCATTGGAATGATCTCAACTACGTTGTTTCCGCCACAACTTCCAGCCCAGGCTAGGATCTCTAAACCGAAACTTTGTGTCGATCCACTGCCTGTATCTAAGCTAGTCACGCTCACGCTTAGGGCGGACAAGCAGGTGATGATGGAGAATAATATCTCTAGCTTTCAAGCGATCGCTGGCAAGGCATCGGTGAAGCGTGGTGATATCATTATGTACACAGTTGTTGCCAAAAATAATAGTCGTTGCCCGCTCAAAAATCTGGTGCTAAAACAACCGATTCCCAAGGGTACTGAGTATGTCAAAGGTTCGGCAATGGCGATCGATGGTGCTGAGTTATTATTTAGTATTGATGGTGGCAAAACATTCTCTGCCAAGCCGACTGTTGGCAAACAAGTAGTTCCTGAGACTGATTATAATTACCTCCGCTGGAAGTTCATTGGCAAAACCCCTGCAAATGCTCAGGTTAAAACGACTTACAAGCTGCGAATTGTCCCTGAGAATAAATAGTTGAATCGAGCACGTTGGGCTTCTATAGATCCACGCACTAAATCTCTATCTTAGGAACCTAGCTATTTATTATCAACTACTTGTACTGTTGGCGTTAGCCTGCCGTTGGCACAGCGTCTCCGTAAGGAGAAGTATCAACTAATTACCACTACCCAAAATATACAGACTAACTAAAGTAGTGCTATTCCATAGACTATGCAAGAGCATCGGTGCTAGGAGATTTTTGGTACGGGCATAGACGATGCCCAGGATAATGCCGAGGGTTGTGAGAGGGATGATTTCGGACAGACTCAGGTGGGCAACGCCAAAGAGTAAGCCACTTAAACAAATCGCTGCCCACACAGGTACATAGCGAGTTAATGAAGGTAGGAGAAATCCTCTAAATAGGAATTCCTCAAATAGTGGTGCTGCAACTGCCGCCGTCAGGAAAAATAGCAGTAGTGCGCTCGAATCTTTGCCTTCAAGCACGATTTGGAGCAATGGATTACTACCCCCTTGTCCTTGCCAAATTTTCTCATTGAGAATCGAAACAACAATTACAATTGGGGTAGCAACTAAGTAACCCCCAATCCCCCACAGCAACCAATTGGATTTCCAGTTAAATTTAAACCAATCTAATGGTAGAGGCAAGTAAGATTTAATTGATAGATATAATACCCCAATCGTCAAGCTAGACATCAAGACATAACTAGCAAATACATAAATTCCCTGTCCACGCATTGTCAAGGAGCCAGGACTAATAAAAGTACCAAAGACAAATGGGAGTAAAAACTGACCAACGAAAAAGAAGCCTAACATAAATACTTGCCACACAATTTCCCAATCCCACGGCGACTTCCACGGTGTATTGATATTTGCGAGCAGGACATCTGAGATTGATTGACTTGCTTGACGTTGGAGCAACAGTATAATAAATCTAACTATAAAGAAGACAATTAAGCCCACACCACTGAGTCCGATTAATATTCTGGGGACTGTATTTAGTCCTAGTTTGATCAAGGCATTCTGCGCTGCTATTTGTTCCCCTTGCAGGAGACTGGCTAATGCAGTTTTGTCGCCTAAGTCTGTATATAATTGAGCTTGGACTCGATCGCGAAACCAACCATCAAAGTTAGTGTTAATTTCTGCGGCAATTTGGGGTGCGGTATTACGATCAATCTCTGATGGTTGTTTCCAGATCTCGATTAATGATGCGGCAATATTCTTTGATCTAGATTGTCCAGAAATAGCTCCAACCTTTTGCCAAGTTTTAATTGCTTGTTCTGGTTGTTTACTTGCTGCTTGCAAAATTCCAATTCGCAAATCTATTTTGTCGATTTCAAGCTGAGCGGAGGAGATCGTTTTGTTAATTAAGTTGGTTTGGAGGGTGATTCTCGTTCCGAGAGGCTCTGCCAACGATTGTTTATTATCTCGATCGATCGATCCAGTTGCTAGATTTGATAAACTAAGTTTAAGCTTATCAATTGCCTGAACGTCATTTGCTCGTGCAGATTCATATTGTTGACTAGCTGCTTTGAGAAAATCTGTACCAATAATCGATGTTTGTAATGCACCCAACCCTTCCAACTCTGCCGTAGGTTCCCACTCAGACGCTACCAGCACAAGATTAGTTTGGTACAGCTCGAATTTGCCCTGAATCTGGGGTCGATCGATCGTGCCGATTAATGAGAAGATCAGCTTGTATAATACAAAGATAGTTAGTATACTCAGTACAATCCTGCGGAGTAATTGAAAGGAATCGAGGTTCTGGCGATCGAGACTCATTAATATGCCAACTAAAATTTACAGATTAGTCACTATTATATGCCTTTAACTCAGAAGTTTTCCTATCTTTTTAGCATTAGTCTCGGTCTGAGTATTTTAGTCTACTTGCTCAGAGGTTTTGGGATTGTTACTTTCTTACCAGGTGGTATATTACTAGGATTAATCTTTCTAGCAATTTCAACTTTCTTTATTTACAGCATTCTGATTACTAAACGCTAGGATTCAGGCTTTGGGCTTTAGATTTGAGTTCGTTAGACTAACGTTAACTCATAGGGGTGGTGCTTCACTTGTTCCAAGCAAAGTCGATGTATCCCACCCTCTGTGGTTTAAGCTATCCCCTATCCCCTATCCCCTACTTACTCGGACCAACTGGAGTCACGATTGTTTTCTTATTGCGTTCTTGGAATGCTTGCATTTGAAGTACTCGAAAGTCTTCGGTTGCAGATTTGATTTGCTCCCGCTGCTCACTACTAGCGTTAGGATTAATCTTGCCATTGAGCTGGACTTGATTGAGCAAGTTTAGTAACCCACCTGTGTCGCCTGTCGCTGCTCTTTTGAACACATCGCCACCATCACTATTTGCAAATTGAGCTGAGGCAATTGTGGGAATTAAAACTAGTGATAAACTGAGTAAAAGCCAGGATGATTTAATAAATATTTTCATTTTTTTTGATAAATAAACAGTCTGTGAATCCTTATAGATTAAGATGTCTAAATCGATCGAATAGTTCCTCAGATTAAGCTAAACGCCGCTTGAGCAGGGGTTGAATTGCTGTGAGGGTGAGCAGAGCAAACCCAACTAAAATCGACAGGGACGTGCCAAATGAAACATCGCCCCAGGTTGCCTGAAGTACGATACTGCTCAGATCCCACTGAGGATGAGTATACAAGTAACGAATTGGTTCGATCGCATAAGTGAGGGGATTGAGACAGGCGACTAGTTGCAACCATTGGGGCATGAATGCCAATGGTGCTAAGGCGGTACTGGCAAATAACAGTGGCAAGTTAACGACAAAAATCACTGCAATCAGTTCGATATGTCCAGGGAGCGCGAAGGTTAATCCCAAACTCAAAGCTGTCACTCCGAGCACTAACAATAAGATAATCAGTGCAATAATCCCTAACCCGGCAATACTGGGCAAGCCCGCACCCATTAGCGCGTTTACGCCAATAATTGCGGCTGTCTGCACAAAACTGAGTGCCACAATATAAATTGCCGAAGCTGCGACAATTGAATAACGAGAAGCTAGGGGCGCGACTAGTAGCCGATTGAGGAAGCCAAACTCTCGATCGAACATCACAGGTAAGCCAGCATTCAATGCTCCCACAAAAGCGGTAAAGACAATCAATCCCGCACCCAAAAATTGACCGTAACTCAAGTCATTGCCCATCATCCCCTGTGGCGCGTTTTGAAATAAGGCACCGAACAGTAGTAACCACATCAACGGTTGGATAATCCCTGCAACCAGTGTCGAGGGACGACGTTGCAGTTGAATAAATAGCCGTTTAGTTAGGGCTAAGGTTTCCTGGATAAAGTCAGCGAAACCATTTGATGCTAGTGGTTCGCGAGATCGGTAGATGTCTTTGGCTTGGACATTTGTAGGTTCAGAAGTGTTGATAGTGCCGCTCATGATCTGGTTGGTGGGAGTTGGGAGTTGGGAGTGTTGTAGGTGGGGAGATGGGGGGATTGAATTATCTATTTGTTGCGAGTCATTCTGCGCCACCACTTGATGGGGTTTAACTGGTGACGATAGCGATGAGCAAGATCTCTTCCTGCTAATAGTATGCCCAGCCAGAAAATTACTTCACTAACTATCACTAAAATAGTGACAATTATGGCTTTGTGGGAGATGGCAAAGGTTAAGAATGGGACAACAAATACGGCCGCCCACAATAAGCAAGAAGTAACAATTAGAATTAACCCTAGTTTTGCCTGAATCCTTGCCTGCATTCTCTTTACTGGCTAACGCATACTTTGTTTTTTCTCTGCTTTGAGATCGCGACTACTTGCAGCACTGAGTTCGGCATCTAGCAAAGTTTTGCCTGTGGCGGCTAGATAGACATCATCCAAACTAGGGCGGGATTGGGAGATGCCGAAAATGGGTAATTCGGCTGCTTTTAACGACTGCTGAATTGTCATTAGTACGTCGGGATCTGGTGTAACTACTAAATTAAGCGCGTTAGCTTGATTAGGATTGACAATCGCTGCCTGTACACAAGGTAATTCGCTCAGTAGATGCCTCGCCTTTTCCGCTTCAGCAGGTGGTGTAAATTCCCGAATTCGGAGCGTAATCCGATCTCCACCTAAGCGATTTTTCAGTGTGGACGGCGTACCTTCAGCAATAACCAATCCTCTGTCGATAATACCAACTCGATCAGCTAAAGCATCTACTTCTTCGAGATAATGACTGGTAATGATGATCGTAGTCCCACTCGCTCGGAGCTGCCGTAAAAAGTCCCACACTACTACCCGACTCTCAATGTCCAATCCTACGGTTGGTTCGTCTAGTACCAGCACTTCTGGCTGATGTAGCAATCCTGCCGCCAAGTCAATCCGCCGCTTGAGTCCGCCAGAATAGGTGCCTGTTTTTTTGTCGGCATAGCTATGTAAATCTAGTACTTCGAGTAGTACCTCGATTCGTTGCTTGGCTTCTCGCTTGGGAATATGATACAACGCGGCTTGGAGTTCGAGCAATTCTCGACCTGTCAGGATTTTGTCGAGGGCGACTTCCTGAGCAACATATCCTAGCATTTTCCTGGCTTCGCGGGGCTGTTCGAGGACAGAAACACCGCCGATTTCGATCGAGCCGCTATCGGGCTTTGCTAGAGTACACAGACAGCGAATGGTGGTAGTTTTACCTGCCCCATTCGGCCCTAGTAGACCAAAAATTTCACCGTGATTGACCTGGAAAGATACGTCTTTAACCGCCGGAACGGTGCCATAGCTCTTGGACAGGTTTTGAATAAGTACTGCGGCTGCCATTATCTCAATCTGATTATGGACAAATTAGCGTTCAACTATCGATCGACCTAAGCGTGATGACTGAAATTATGATGTTCACTCATTACCATCCAGACGATATCAGTCTAACCACTGTTATCTATGTTAACAATTTATGCTCTCAGGTGGGAGATTGGGGGACTGGCGAACTCGGGGAATGGGAATAATTTATCCACCATTCACCATCAACCAATTAACTTAGTT
>CASBPY010000047.1 GCA_949127675.1 Synechococcales cyanobacterium PMM_0072 | reverse complement strand
ATCTCAAACTAGCAAGTTTTCAAATGCATGAGTATCATGCCAACGGTAAACAGTGAAATCACGTCGATTATAGCAACCGCCAAGGCTGTTAGGACAATCCAGCGATTGAAATCGCCGCTCAGAATACAAAGTCCGCCTACGCGGATTAATCAGAAAACGTCCTAACGATCTTGGCTATTGCTATAACTGTCAGAATTCGCCCTTCCCTGAGAGATTCTGCCAGAACCACCAAAGAAGCATCCGCAAAATCCATCGGCAGATCAGCATAACGTTCCATCAATACCACCATCCTTTCGAGATGAATCTGATCTGGATTAAATATTTTGACAACACCTTTGGTAACTTGCCGGAGAAAATCAGCCGGAGTCGTTCTACCAGGACGAGCCAACAAGAAGTAACAAGTTTCAGTTAGCACTGGATAAGTAGTAATCAACGGCTCAGTAATCGACTCCATCACAATCTTAGTCTGTTGATGATTTGAGTCACGATGATTTAAAATTGCTAAAAAAGCACCCGTATCGATAATAATCATCCCTGATTTCGCTCTTGCTTCTGTTCCAGATATTCGTGAATTACTGTTTGATAAGGTATGGACGGATCGGTGTCCATACAACCTACTAACCCAGCCGCTTGAAATAATTCGAGTGCATTAGGGGTGCTTATTTCTAGCGTCTGATAGTATAAATCAATCGCTCTGCCGATCACCTGACTCAGATCTTGATGAGTCTGTCTTTGAATTGCGGCAATTTTATCAGTGTAGATTGGATCTAATCGCGTGGTGATTTCCATAAGTCAATTTGTTTGCTAGAGATTATAACTATATCTATTTGTAGGCGATCGATCTTCAACATTCGAGGGATGGTGTAAAACTCTATCAACTACTTTAGACATTACCTTTCGATCAAATTGAGCCTCACTAGCAAGGTTAAAATTCCACTCACCCGATCAGCAGCGTACATCGGATTCGATCAACTCACCATTTAACTGAGTTTAGAGTATCGATCGGCAAAGTCTGCCAAACTTCTACAAAGTCTAGAAACAGCAGAGCCGTTAAGACATACTAACAATACTATCAAACAAAGTCTAACAGCATGGTGCATAATGCCTGAAGCACCCGATCGCCAGCCGCTAATCTGGATGGGCCGATCCCGCAAAGATATTCGAGGTGCGATTCGTTGCTAACGGAATCACGGTAATCAGTCCTACATAAGTTAGCCAACGTAAGACTCCCAGCCCCTACAGACCCTAGACAGCAGATTTGGCAAAAGCGACTAGATCGCATCAAACCAAACGAGTAAATCATTAATAGTCGTAAAATCTAGTAGATCCTCGCCCAGAGATTCGATCTGATCGATCGATAGCGCGTTAAATTGAGCTTGTAGCTTTACAGGTAAACTACCAAATCTTTTCGTTAACTGACGAGTCACCATCGATCGAGCTTCCTCCGTCCGACCCTCAACTCGACCCTCAACTCGACCCTTCTGTTCACCTTCAGCCAGAATATCTTGATAAATCACAGACTCCTTCATAACTTCACTCCGCATTAACCGTTGAATTACTGCCCGATCCAATTTTAACCCAGCCAACACACTCGTCACCGCAAATAGATTACTCTGCTCAGTTCTCGGTAACTCCTCAATTAACGTCGATACCTGTTGCAACACACTTATCCGATCCTCCGTTTGACCCAATACAGCATAAGGTAATAAACCCGTAGAGCCTAACAATATCGATGCTGGTACTTCCCAAATCCGAATTACCTGAAATCGATGGTTTAGTTCACCCGCTTGAAACGTAGTTTGATCAACCAACTCCGAACTAGTTTCCCGCAGGTAAATCACCACCTGTACCATCCGTTTGTGCGGAAACTTCCGATATCCCCTGAGCCGATAATCTGCCATCCTAAACGGCATCTTTGGGTCAGGATCGGTCTGAAACTCACAATGAAGAATTAGCTCTGGCGATTGCAACAAAATAATACTGTCCGCCCGAATTGGCTCAACCGACAATTCTGTCGGTTCAAGTCGAGTCAACGCGATCGGTTCCCCTAATAGCCAAGTTGCAAAATCCACCGGATATTGCTCGATCTGAAATTTAGATACGCTGTCAAACATGGGCAACTTTTAATCAACTTAACTACCAACCCTAGAGAATATACTAGTACTATGCGATTAGCTAGGGGCTAGGCTCCGCCAACGATCTACAACCTTACCAACACCCTAATTACAGCGTATAATTTTTGACATAACTTGCTGATAGTTCGATCGAATCGAGCCTCACTAGCAAGGTTAAAATTCCACTCACCCCAACAAATCAAGTCACCCGATTGGCAGATTACATCACATTCGATCGACTCATCATCTCATTGAGTTTGGTCAGTGCGATAGCTACGCTGTCCAGTCCGACCGAAATCAAATTGGTAATGGAATTGAGTCTCCACACTCCCACGCTGTTTCTAGCCAAGCGATCTTTGCCTCTTGAATATTAGTGACAGCTTCCTCCAACGTCTCACCTTGAGAAAGACATCCAGGCAAATCCACAATCGCCACAGTATAGCCGCCATCAACTTCAGGATAGAGCGTAATCGGATAAATAAGATCGAGATACTCTGCTAGGGTTTCAGGTTTCGTCTGAGTTTTCATCACTTCATTCCTCTGGCTTCTCTAAATCGAGCAATTTAATTATCTGTCGAACATATACTCCTTTTACCATTCTACCGCCCTTCTTCGGCACGGTGATTTTTAGTCCATCTGGGTTACGAAAAGTGTGATGGCTGCCCCTAGAGCGTCTTTCCTCAAACCCAAATGATTCCAAAAGATACCGAACATCACTAACTGACGGTTCGCTCATTTAGGAAAGGGGTCGTCAGATAGAGCTAAAGTTGAGAAATGAATAAGCCTAAAATCCTGAAGACAGAACGAGTTGATGATATACCACTGCTGCTAGCCCAGCT
>CASBPY010000046.1 GCA_949127675.1 Synechococcales cyanobacterium PMM_0072 | reverse complement strand
TACGCGGACTACTAAATGTTCAGTCCGCGTAGGCGGACTTTTTATCACAAGCAACGATTTCAATCGTTGGAGTTAAAGAACCCACCATACTCCCCGCTCCTCCTTAAACTATGATTCCTCTTCACCTGTCACTCAAAAACTTTCTCAGTTATACCGAAGCTAGTTTAGACTTTTCAGGATTGCATACTGCCTGTATTTGCGGTGCAAATGGGGCTGGTAAGTCATCACTGTTGGAGGGAATCACTTGGGCGATTTGGGGCAAATGTCGGGCGGTGAGTGAAGATGATGCGATTAGTACAGGAGCGATGGATGTGCGGGTGGATTTCACATTCAAGATGCACAGTGAAACCTATCGGATCATTCGCAGCCGTCAGCGGGATGGGAGTGGGAATTTGGAGTTTCAGATTGAGACGAGTGGGGATGGATTTCGCACGTTGACGCAGCGGGGGATGCGGGCGACTCAGGTATTAATCGATCAGTATCTCAAGATTGACTACGATACTTTTGTGAATTCGGCTTATTTACGGCAGGGTAAAGCTGATGAATTTATGCTCAAAAAGCCAGCCGATCGCAAGCAGATCTTAGCAGATTTATTGAAGCTCGATCGGTATGAGCAATTAGCAGATCGAGCCAAGGAATCGGCGAAGCAATATAAGCTCCAGGCGGAGATATTAACCGACAGCTTGGCGGGCGACAGATTGCAACTAGCTGAGATCGAAGGGATTACCCAGCAGCGAGATACAACTAAAATTGAAATCGATAGGTTGCAGCAAGTTCAAGCCACAGAAGAGCAGGAACTAGAAGGATTCAAAGTAATTGTTAGACAGCGGGAAACGTGGCAACAGCAGTTAAGTTGGGAGCAAAAACGCGATCGAGAATTAACTCAAGCATCCAGCCAAATTCAGGCAGATCTTCAGGTTGCAACTACAGACAAAAATCGGTTAAATGAATTGTTGAATAACGCCGATCAGATCGCCCTAGACTACCAAATATATCTGGATTTACAGCAGCAATTAGAACTATTAGATCATAAGTTTGATGCCGATCGACAAGCCCAATCAGAACGCCAAAAGTTGCAACAGCAATTGGATCGCCAAACGCAAGAGTTACAATTAACATTAGGTAAGAGTCAAGCGGAATTAGCTCTAACCATTAAACAAGAACAAGAATTAATCGAAATTTTAGCTACTGCTGGTGATGTAAGTAAGGGTATCGCTGAATTAAACCTATGTCGTCAAAGATTAACAGAACTGGATCGATTGCAGGTACAGGTGTTACCGATTCAAAAAGAGCAAATAGAATTGGCGGGAAAAATTGATCGAGAAACAGCAAAAGTTCAGGCTAAACTCAATGAGCTAGTCTTGCGAGAGCAGCAGGTAATAGCTAAAACTAATCAACAGCCTCAATTAATCGATCGACTAAAAGTATTAGATCTTAAAATCACTGAA
This sequence comes from Synechococcales cyanobacterium PMM_0072, assembly GCA_949127675.1. Taxonomy (GTDB): domain Bacteria; phylum Cyanobacteriota; class Cyanobacteriia; order Cyanobacteriales; family Chamaesiphonaceae; genus Chamaesiphon. Next base: position 8,765 of record CASBPY010000046.1, on the reverse strand, counting down.
TTAGATCACAAGAAAGTCTATCAAAAGCGAGTTGAGGAAAAAGGACTAGAAAAAAATGCTCATCTCCAACGGTTGGATGCTGACACTCGCAATTATCAACGCCAATTAATTGAACTCGATCGCAAACTAGAGCTATTGGAAGTACCTGATGCTAGTTGCCCTCTGTGCGATCGATCCTTGGATGAAAACCATTGGCAACAGATTTTAAGTGATGCTAAAATTGAGCGCGAAAATATCGAGCAACAGATTTCTGCAACTCAAGAAGAACACTCCCGTTATAGCCAAGAGCGTCAAGCTTTAAGAACTGAATACAAACAATTAGAATCAGAATTAATTGGTGCGGCAGATCTGCGAGAACAACGGGGTAAATTGCAGGCGCAATTAGATTCAATTACTGAACTGCAAATTAATCTACAAGAGATTGCTGCTGAAAAGGACAAAATCGAACTAGCGATCGAATCTAAAAGTTATGCCAGTGAATTGCAATCACAATTAGAAGAATTAGTGATTCAACTCGCAGCTACTAAATATAGCGAACAAAATCATGCCCTCGCTCGTGGTGATGTAGATAAGTTGCGCTGGGCAGAAATTAAGCAAGTAAAAATCAAGGATGCTGAACAGAAGCAGCAGCAATTAATTGAGCAAAAAAGTCAGTTGACTATTAAGATTAGTGAAACTGAGCAAGTAATTAGTAAGCTTCAAACTGATTCAGAGCTACAACGTGAGATCATCGAACTAGACAAACAAATTAAAAAACTTGGTTATGATCGCACTGAACACGATCGTGTCTCGACTACTCTCCGGCAATCTCAGTCGATCCAACTCCAATATCAAGAAGTCCAGCAAGCTAGACAAATTCAGCCCCAATTAATAACTAAAATCGAACTGCTGGAAGCTAACGATCAGCAGAATTTAATCGATCGGGGTCATTCAAAATTGGAGATCGATCGAATTAGTCTCGAATTTGAGAAAATACCTGACAATGATCAAAAGATTGAATCGATCGAGCTGCAATTAGTCGAACGTCGGCAGCAATTAGATACAAATCTGGCTAGTTTAGGCAGCTTGTCCCAACAATTAACCCAACTCAATAATATTCAAACTCAACTCAAATCTCAGGAAGAATTACTAAATACCTATAAACAGCAACAGAAGATTTACGATGAGCTAGGAAAAGCCTTCGGTAAGAATGGAATCCAAGCTCTAGTCATTGAAAATATCCTACCGCAATTGGAAGCAGAAAGTAATCAAATTCTTTCTAAACTTAGTAACAACCAATTTCACGTTCAGTTTATTACCCAAAAAGCGACCAAAGCTAGTCGCGCTAAAAAAGCCAATATCAAAAATGCGAAATTCATCGATACTTTAGATATTGTGATTGGTGATGCTAATGGAACTAGATCCTATGAAACATATTCCGGCGGCGAGTCTTTTCGGATCAACTTCTCGATCCGACTTGCCTTAGCAAAACTACTTTCTCAACGAGCTGGAACTCCACTCCAAATGCTGATCGTTGATGAGGGTTTTGGTACCCAAGATCGGGAAGGTTGCGATCGACTAATTGCGGCGATTAATGCGATTTCTGCTGATTTTGCCTGTATTTTAGCTGTTACCCACATGCCCCAATTCCGCGAAGCTTTTCAAACCAGAATTGAAGTGCATAAAACCAAGAATGGTTCCCAGCTTCAAGTGATATCGTAGGTTGGGTTGAAGAATGAAACCCAACACCACAAATAACGTGTCATTCTAAATATCTAAAACCGATCGAATGAAATTACCGAATCAATCACAAATCACCCCGCAAGTCTATATTATCGGCGTTGGCCCTGGCGATCCGGATTTATTAACCGTCAAAGGACAGCGAATAATTGCTACTGCGGACGTGATTCTGTATGCTGATTCATTGATTCCCGATCGAATTTTGCAGGATACTCGTGTAGATGCCGAAATTATCAAAACCAGCGATCAAACCCTCGAACAAATCATCAGCACCATCGAGGATCGTGTCCAAGCTGGTCTGGTAATCGCCCGATTACACTCAGGTGATTTGACCCTATATAGTGCCATTACTGAGCAAATTCACGCCCTGAGAGCAGCCAAGATCACGATCGAACTAGTACCTGGAATTAGTGCTTTTCAAGCAGCAGCGGCGAAGCTGGAAGTCGAGCTAACTGTACCCGAAATTGTCCAGACAATTATTCTGACTCGCCCAACAGGGCGAGCTTCGGCTGTCCCAACCGCCGAAAATTTGGCTAGTTTGGCGGCGCACCAGTCAAGCTTGTGCCTCTATTTAGCTGCTCGTCATGTCGAGACAGCTCAAGCCCAACTGCTCCAGCATTACCCACCGGAAACATTAGTAGCGATTTGTTTTCGAGTGGGATGGGAAGATGAGCAAATATTGGTCGTGCCACTCACAGAGATGGCTGTGGTGACAGAGCAGGAAAATTTGGTTCGATCGACAATGTATATTATTAGCCCAGCTCTAGCCGCAATTAATGGTGAAGTAAACGGGACGAGATCGAGACTATATCATCCCCAGCATCAACATCTATTTCGACCTTAACGTCGCCTTCGGGCGATGACTCGATCGATCGCCTCTTGCCAGATCCCCATCACTTGTTCTACCCCAAATCGATCGAGGATGTTAGGTGCATTTTTTGCCAACTGCTGACGTTTAGCGGGATCGGACATTAACTGATCCAGCCCTACAGCAAGGGCATCAATATCTTCTGTTCTCACCAAAATACCATTTACGCCATTTTCAATGATATCCCGTGGTCCGCTCAGGCAATCAGCAGCTAGCACAGGCAACCCAAAAGCCATTGCCTCACACAAAGCCATTGGAAAACCTTCAAATCGCGATGGCATCACAAATAAATCTGCTTGATTGAGATACTCTGGCACATTTGTAACTAGTCCAGGTAGATGAACACGATCTGTGAGTTTTAATTGGGATCGAAGCTGTTCGAGTTCCGATCTCATCGAGCCTTCTCCCAGAATGGTAATCTTCCAATCAGGATGTTTTGCCTGGATTTTGTGAAAAGCTTTTAATAACAGATCGAAGCCTTTCTGTGGATGAAGTCTACCAATCGCGATCAGGCTATGAGGTTCTAACCACTGAGTTTCAGACATCGATGGTTGTGCTGCCACCACTGGATTCGGCATCACAATGGTTCGATAGCCCCGTTTTGCTGGATAAAACGGTAGGGCATTTTGCGTCAATACCGTGACTAAATCGGCATAGCGATAAGTCAAGTTCATGATCAATTGCCAGATTTTATTCGCATCACTAGAGCCAGGATAGATGTGCTCGCTGACAATAATCGGGATATTTGATCTCAAGCAAGCCAGAATACTGTAAACATTGACCGAATTCATAAAGCTGATCACAACATCAGGTTTACTCGCCATAATTGCCCGCCGGAGTACTCGCACACGATTCCAGGCGTTGCTGATTGCTGCCAATATATTCGCTGATTTTTCCGCTACGTCTAACGGTTTGAGCTGAACACGCGGATCCAGTGGATAAAAAGATTGTTTGGTCGGCGGAACTAGCAGTATTAATGTTACGTTCCAACCTTTACTGACCCAGTAGTTGACGATGATTGACATCACTCGTTCGGCACCGCCACCTCCTAATCCATAAATAACTAAAGTAACTTTCATTAATATTAACTACCCCTATAACTATTACTGCACCGAATTCCCGATCGAATCAATCTCAAAATAACTGAATATTATTTGTCAGGGACTGATCCGATCCGGTTAATGCCACACCTAAATATTTTCTAAATCTAGGATATGACCATGTTAGCGCAGCTAAATAGCTTGATGAAAATTTAGTGTGTAAAATGCTACAACTAGACCTGTGTATTTGAGTTTAAGGATTCACCTATAACTCCGATATTTTAGCCATTAATCAACCATCCCCAGTTCAACTAGCGAGCATCGACACAAGCTATACAGCGATCATCATCTAACATCATAAAGTCTAGATGATGCATACCTTGTTGATTGAATGGCATCGTGCCCAATTCAAACAAATAGTCCCGATCTCGTAGCTCTGCCTGTGACGCACCGTGGTGAATTTTTGTTTCGGAATAGTAATCTTTTGTCAGCGAATCAATCTGAATTGCCGAAACATTATAACCATAGGTTACAGTGCAGTCTTGTGTGAACCTGATCAATCGATCTCCAATTTGTCTGACTCGACCTGCGGGTCTAGAGATCGCCGAGTTATTACTAACAACTGGACTCATCGGATGCTCAGTCCATTGACCGAGCAAATTATCGGTGGAGTATAACCTTAGCATATTGCATTGTATGTTTTTTGTAGGCTCAATGCCTACAAATAGCCACCAGATCCCTTCAAAGTTGATAATAGAGGCATCAACAAAACGGCTACCAACTAATATTTCAGAAACAAACTCCCACCGATCTGGAAAGTTTGTGGCTTTGTATAGTCGGACTGAATTTGCATCGCATGACTCAGGAATCATGTACCAATTAGATTCAAATTCAAATACATAAGGATATGAAAGATGAAAATCTTCTGATAAAATTATCTTTTGATAATCCCAACTATAGCCATCTTTACTATAAGCAAAAGCAATTTTACCTTTACCACTTTTCAGATTTAAAACCTCGAAAAACATTAGAAAACCATCCTGACTAATCACTATAAAAGGATCGGCTACAAATTCAGTAAAAGCATCGGTTACATCTTTTCTACTGATTGCAGGGTTTTTGATTGCTGAAATTGGTTGTAAATTTAGAAAATTAGTGCCTTCATAAATCGAAATTGACCAATTATTGTCACGATGAACCCAGATTAATTGATTTGCTAATTTAACTGGTAATAGGCTAAACAAACTATAGTAAATACTTAGAACTTTTTTTTTAATTTTTAAAATATTCATTTAGCTGATTGATATAATATTAAAAAGATCTAATTTCTCCTTTTCCTGGAGTAAATCATACATCTATAGTAGTGAATAGAGCGTAAATATTTGATACTTTAAGCTACATAGCTTAAGCCGTTTCAAGCAACGGCTGTTCATTTGGGGATACTCTGCTCGCAAGTAAATCCAGTAGTCTCGATCGTTTCTCGTAGCGGGTCATCAGCTAGCAACGTTATATACACTTGTTTTGCACCATAAACGAGTAACGCATCATTGACGATATGTAGTAGTAATGAGCGACTATATCCCTGTGACTGGACGCTTGAATGTAAGTAGTAATCATGGATTAATGCTGATTCTGGTTGGAAATCATCCCCTCGATCCAACTCTGTCAAAACTGTTGTTTCCTGACGTTCAACCAACCAACAAGCAGCAAGTAAACAACCCTGTTCCGAGTAGGTGTAGACGTGCTGACCCGATTCTAGTCGGGATAGGCAAACTGAAAGAAAATCTTGGCGGGTTTGATCAGGATCAACTGGTTGAAATAACAGTAAATCATCAAGGCAATCTCGTTTGAACGAGTTAGTACAATTCTCTGCTCTGGCTTGCTCGGCTTGGTAGCAATAGATTTTGGATTCCATACGCCGCTGTTTTTTCCACAAACTCTTCGGCCAGTCGATCGCATTCTTGAGCCGCAAGCGACGGAGTTTTTGACCCAATTCTTTAGCCGTGCTCCATTCTATCCCCGCAGCTTGAACAGATCTTTTGACGATCGATTTACCCTTGACCTTCAATTCGGCGATTTGCTTTGGCCAAGCTTGATTGCTCAGAAAGATGGTGAGGATATGGACTTGATCATGGTCGGTGGCAAATCGTTCTTTATATGCGTCCCCACCTGGGGTGAGATCTAGGGTATCAAAGCCCTGCTGCGCCAACTCCACCCCCAACATTAATAATTGCAATTTACCTGGAGAGTGGACAGCATAAAAAGGTGAATGGGCAGGCATCCCCAAAGTACACTGCTGTCCATCGCTCAAGCCCAGGTGAGCTGCCACCACTCGATCGCCAACTTTCAGCACTGTTGCATGTAGTAAATCCTGAATGTCCATTAACGCGAGGTAAAATGGTTTTCGGAGTGGATCTGTTTGAAAATAGACTGAATCATTCACTGCACCCTGGCGAAAGTCATAGTAGGCAATAATATCATCGAAAACTGTGGCCAATGCTGCGGAGCTATGTAGTTGTTCAAACTGTACATCACCGAGCCGCTTCAGCCGATTTAACCGACTTTTATTTGCACTCTTTTTGAGAGATTTTCGTAGATTCTCACCATCCCCAAGCTTCATCAAGGGGCGAGTCCACATCACCAATCTGCTCTGCTTTGCCCAGGGTTGATCCAGCTCCAGCCATTGCTTCGGAGTCCCTGGCGGCAAGTACTCAAAAGTCAGGGTTAGTCCAGAAAAACTCGTTCTAAGTAGATCCATCGCTGCGGCAATAAAACTATCTCCACGATCGCTTGCTGCTAACCAAGTGTGATATTCTGCTTGCTTGGCACCAGCAAACATCAACTGCTTTGAATCTGGTGTCATGGCTAGAGTTAATAATCCGCACAGACTCCCATCAGGAAAGGTTTCAGTGATCAGTACGGGTTTAAATGGTGTTCGATAAACTTCGTACCAAGTCGTAACGAAGTCAGCACCTTGAAAAATAGTCGCCCAGACACAGGAAGTATAGAGAGATCTCCACTGCTGCTGAAATGTCTGATCTTTCAATAATGATTCAGCATCAGCACCAATGAGTAATTTGAGCGTCATAAAAGTCTTAGCGTTATTGGTGGGGTTTAAATAGTGGTAGGAAGATAGATCAGGATGAATTATCCAGTGGTCAAAAATTCCAAATTTAAGCCCAGTAAGAATCGGCACACTTGTGATCTATAACTTACTTGCCTTATCACCAATAATACGAACAGAAATCAATGATTGTCAATCATAATTATGCTCAAGCTATTTGAGCGAGTTGGTGTGAACAAGAATCTATCGCTAATAATAATTTGTCAGCAAATAAATAACTATTTAGCTAGCTGGACTGTTCTTTTGAGTGAATTAAATCCAGTTTTAGCTTCCCAAATTTGTTCGTTAGCCAGACGAATTGAGTATTCTGGACGGTTTGTCAGTTTAGGCATCGGGTCTGGGAGATTTAGGAGCAACTCATATGAGCCTGATGGCGCGGCTGGTGGAACTTTTGCGCGGATGTTCACCGAAATTTCGCCAACTTGAGGTAGCCAAAATCGCGGGTCGTGAGTCCTACTCAAAGCTTTGAGAATGGGTAGCCGATAGACTTTCCCTGTTTGCTGATGGCGTAAGATTAGTTCTAAATTGCGAGGATTAAATGGACTGGCATAACCAACATTTTTGATTACAAAATTACCAGTTAGTTGGCGATTTCGCTGGACTTGGGGTGAGAAGTTCGATCGGATCAATTGTAGCCGATAGCCCAATTTTTTGGAGATATCGCTGTAGCAACCTTCTTGTTGCCAGCGATTGAGATCACCTTTATAAAAATCGACGTTGAGGTAGCTCCAATGGAATCTCGATAATTCAGCTAGTGCCGTCGGACAATCGCTCCGGTGTTCAGTTGGGGTCACTTGACAGGTTTCGCCACCGACGGCAACGACAGGAGCGATCTTGCTAATATAGCTTTTAAGTGCCAATAGATCGGGCTGATAAGTCCCAGCATCAGATTGATTGGCCAAAAAACAATCATTGTGAAACCCGACTCGTGCTTGACGGCTACCGCGAAAAGCTGCGGAGATCGTCAGAGCTTGGGGGTAGTTTGCTCGAATATCATTGGGATAACGCAACTGCACCATTCGATTAGTGGGCATTGCCGTTAACAGTGCTGCTAAAATTTTTGCTTTGGGCTGAGGTTGATCGAGCTTATTCTTGGAGCTGTGCCATTCCCCCCAGGCACCGATGAAACCTGCTTGCAGGACAGCAATGACATCCGCATTCTTTTGAAGAATGGGTTTGAGCTGATTGATATGCTGGATTGTCAGATCGAGACTAGCATCTGGAGCCTGTTTCATGTCAGCTTCCCCAGTCGGAAAGTTATAAGCAAAGCGGGGAATAACTTTGATTCCCGCTTTGCTGACTAGTTGCAGTTGTCGATTTAATTGATTCAGAAATGCTGGTGGTAAAGGACGGTTCCGATACGCATCCAAACGAATGTAAGCATTCGCGATGGTGTAACCTTTACTCCGAATCTCCCGAAAGTCCTGACCATTTATTAGTTCGATGTTACCATAAAATCCCCGCTCTGGATTGGGAAATTCTGCCGTAGTTGCCAGATAATTGCCGATCAAACTAACACTGATGTCGGGTTTAATGGAGATCTCTGACCGATCGATCGATGCTGCTGATAGCTGTGTTAGATGATGATTACTCCCACAGCCAACCAGTAGAATCACTGTGCTGCCAACGATCGAAAGCCATGCCGGATAATGGTTCATGCTCAGTATGATACTTATTAGTTTTGAATCGATCTCTAGATAGTATTTGTGCCCCTTCATCTAAAATGTTGAATGGCTGATCTTTTCGCTTCAGTTGCTTGGTTAGATTTAGTTACAGACGAAAAATACTGACTTTTTCTAAAAGTTAGTATTTTGGGCAAACTGGGCATACTTAGTATAACTGGTTACTTCCAGCAAATCTCGATCGGATCAATCAAACTTAAGATGTTGGGATTGCTGCTTGATGCGGAGGCAATTTGACTCTCAGCACTAACTTTGGGTCGTTTAGCTGATGTTGGGACATAATAGATCGACTAGGATAGGGATTGATATTGGTGGAGGAAAAACTAAAATAC
>CASBPY010000045.1 GCA_949127675.1 Synechococcales cyanobacterium PMM_0072 | reverse complement strand
TTGCTATATACAGTTAAATGAAAATAATATTTGACCTAGAGCTAGATTGAATATTATTTAGTTGAGGTAATCGATGGTGTACAAAAAAGCAAAATGAGGTTTTACAAATGATAGAAACCACAATCTTAGAATACCTACATAAACTACCCGATTCACTCCAGCAAGAAGTTCTCCACTATACGCAATTCTTGCTAGAAACTCATACTAAAAGCACTTTGCAACCACAGAAAAAGCGGCAAGCAGGCTTTCTAAAGGGCACATTTGCTTTACCTCTGCCTGAAGATTTTAATGAGCCGTTAGAAGATTTTCAGGAGTATATGGAGTGACTAATTTACTTTTAGACACCCATGCATTTATTTGGTATTCAGAGGATGACTCTAAGTTACCTGACTCGATAAAAATAGAAATTGAAACCGCAGACCGAGTTTACATTAGTATTGCTAGTCTATGGGAAATTGCGATTAAATTAAGCATCGGTAAGTTATCGCTGAGATCGAACTATGAATCGATCGAGGTTAGTTTAGAACCTGCTGGAATCATCTTGCTACCAATTTCTTTCGCTGATACAGTTTGGGTTATGAATTTACCACTCCATCATCGCGATCCATTCGATCGGATTCTCATCGCCCAAGCCATTAATAATTCTCTCACTTTAGTTAGCTGTGACGCTGCTTTCGCTGCATACCCAATTCAACTACGATGGGAATAAATCTAAACTAAAGAATATGGGCAAATCGATTACATTTGGCTGGTACGATGGGAAGGACAGTGGTGCAAGCAAATCAGACTACTTACTCGCCGATCGATTGTAACAAAATTAGTGATGAAGCGTCTAGTTTGCCAAAATGGATTGATTCTGCGACATTCCAGTGTTCTAGTGATTTTACCAACCAAGAAACTTCTTTGCAGCGTGAAGATTCATAATGTTGAAATAGAATCGATAATCTATTTTCTAATAGTGGTTTAGTTTTAGGTGCAACTAGAACAATTTTGAGTAGCAATCCAATTGTCGCTGCTGCACCAAGGTTATTAATTAAATCAATAAATACGAAATGCTGTGCTTTTGTAGAGCTTTCAAGGACTAAATAATTGAGCAGATGGGTACAAATTTTGACTAGACTAATTTCATCAATTTGCTGAGAGTCGCGATCGACTAAAATACTATCAATAGTTTTGCCTAATCGATCATTAAAGCCCCGATCACCATAGTTACTATCAATTTCAGCAATGAGATATTTATACAAATCTCGTTTGAATCCTTTAATCGTTGGTTTGGTTTGGAGCCGAGCTGTAAAACTGTGCGATAAATCTTGATAGCTTTTTCTATCTTTACCCTTTCCAGCAAATTGCAGGAAGGCTACTCCCAAATCCTTACTTGGTAGCAAAGTAGGATTAGCAACTCGCGGTAAATTATTTGCAGCTTCGTGACCAACTTGAGCCTTGATTCGGGATTTTCTAACCTGATAAGTAAAATAATGTGACAACCCTGCTTCTTGTCGATCTTTTAAATTCTCCTGAATTCGTTCGATCGTTTGGATATTTTCGGGGATACGTTGTGCTGAGACTAAATAGTGTTCATAGAGGTAGGGATAACGGGTAATTAATTTACCAAGTGGCTCTAATTCGATCGCATCTCGGTCTAATATCTGACCATCGATCGCAGTATTCAATCGATTGAGAATTGGGTAATCACTACCTTTAAGATATAACTGTAATAATTGACGCAACCGCCGCGAGATTTTAGAATATTTACCTGGAATCGGATCGGGATTGGCTAGCATCCTAATTAGTCGATCGATTGAGATATTTCCAGATGGCTGTAGTTGCCAATGATTGATTAAAATATGACAGCAACGGTTAATAATTAGAGGGAAATTCTGTTCGGCAGTATTTTCAAAAGCTAGTGCCTCGATTGTTGCCCAAACTCGGCTATCGTCGTAATTAGCACCTTCAATAAATAGGCTCCGAAATCTTTCGAGTAATTGCTCTGGTATCTCAGTTTTAATTAGACGCTGAAAATGCTCGTAAACTACTTGTTCGATGCCACTACCGATCTTTTTTCCAACTGCAAACATAGTCTCGTCTCTATCGTAATTATCCGTGAATTATTACCGCAAGTCTTAGTGGTAGCTAACGTCCGCAGCCCACACTGCTGATCCCTCGATCGCAATTAACATGCACACTCCAACTTGAAATAGGTGAGAGCTAACTCCAAAATCTAGCCATGTAGCGTGAGACTGCTTTCTCTAATGTGCCCACCATTACACCTCAATTTGTCATTCTTGGAAAATTTTGACTTTATGTCGGTACCGATCGATGATAATTTAAGCTGATAAACAGGGAAAAGTGCGAGTAATGGCTCAAGTGCAATTAAATACCGTCCAATTAGGCGATCATGGTCATCCCCTTGTCATGCTCCACGGCTGGGGGCAAAAGCTCCAATCCCTGCAATCAATGGGAGAATTGCTGGCAACTCGATCTCAGGTGCATATTATTGATCTACCTGGCTTTGGTAAATCGCCACCACCTCCAGAAGATTGGGATACGGCTCAATATGCCGATCGAATTTACGAGTATTTAACAGAAAAAGGGATTGAATCGGCGGACATGCTGGGACATTCCTTCGGCGGGAGAGTCTCGCTTCGGCTCGCGTATAAATATCCCCAAAAAGTTCGATCGATTACGCTGATTAATTCCGGTGGTTTACAACGCACTAGCACCATCAAGCAATCCCTCCGCCGTCAGTGGGTGCGGAACCTGCGGAATGCCTTTAAACTATCGCCGTTCAATCGGAATGAATTACTGAGTTGGCATAGTCAAAAATATGGTTCCCGCGACTATCTCAATGCGGGTGTACTTCAAGGAACTTTGGTCAAAACCGTCAGTGAAGATCTGACTGAACTTGCCAGACAAATTTCAACTCCGACACTACTGCTGTGGGGTGAAGCTGATACTGAGACACCCGTAGAAATGGGGCATCGTTATCATAGTTTGTTAGCTAATTCGGAACTAATTACCATCCCCAATCGCGATCACTTTATGTTTCAGGCGGAGGGATCTCATCTTTGCGCTTATTATGTGGATAAGTTTTTGACGAAACTAGCCAGCTAACTGTAGGGTGGGCACTGCCCACAATTACAATCTCAGGCATGACACTAGGGCGGTTTTGTTTGGAGATCTCTGGTAAAAATAAGCCTACTGGCATAAAGCGTCGTTTTTATTCGGGGGTTCCCCCCGAATAAAAAAACGACAAGACACCCGCTCCTACAGATCCTAGATTTTACAGATTCTAAAATTCCCACGATACTGAATCATGCTGACCATTATCTGCCTCACGCTCATCTCGGCTGCGACAATTATCTTTTTTACCCGACGGGGATTGCGCTATTTGCGCTATTTTCAGCAGGAAGAATACAACGGTACCCGTTTTAAAGATTGGTTCTTAGAAAAACGTACTTTTGACACCAAAGGTAGCCTTATTGCGGTAATTGCCGCCGCTCTGAGTCGATTTGCGACTGGGGGTGATATGGTACTGTGCTTGGTAATTTGTGCGATTGCGTCAGCAGCCCTAGTATTCTTGGGATTCTCCGAAGAAGATCCGCGCAAAGTTGGCAAGATTAAGCTGAAAATGACCGATCGATCTACAGCTATTTATCAGCTTGCGGTGGGTTTATATGCGATCGCCACAATTCTAATTATCACTGGTGGATACTTTCTGGGTGCGGGTGATAATATCTATATTTACTGGTTGATCGCCGTTGCGTTGATTCAATCTTCCCCAATCTGGATTGTAATCGCCAACTCGATTCTGTGGCCAAATGAATTTAAGAAACAACAGGCCTTTCTCCAAGAAGCCAAAGACATTCTGGCTGAATATAAGCCATATACGATCGGCATTACTGGCAGCTACGGTAAAACTAGTACTAAATCTATCTTGGGTAGCATTCTCGAAGCGATCGAACCCACCTTCTGGACTCCAGGTAGTATCAATACCGAAATGGGTATTACCCGTCAGATTCGAGAAAATCTCAAACCCCAACAAGAAATCGCGATCATCGAGATGGGTGCATATCAAATCGGTTCGATCGATAAATTATGCCGTTTTACCCCACCAAACGCTGGATTAGTTACCGCCGTGGGCGTAATGCACCTCGAACGTTTCGGTGGTGTGGAAAATATTTATACAGCTAAATGCGAACTCGCCCAAGCGATTCCTGCTGATGGACTATTGGTTTGTAATGGCGACAATCCTGGAGCGCGGCAAATGGCGATCGAATATCCTAAAGCCACCACTATCCTCTACGGCTTGGAACCAGATATCGGTCATCTCGATTGTTGGATGTCAGATATCAATGCCAGCATGGACGGGACGACCTTTCTAATTCACTGGCAAGGCAAAGATTATCCAGGCTTCACAAAACTGCTCGGTGCGCCGATGTTATCCAATCTCGTCGGTTCCTTTGCAATGGCTTGCGCTCTTGGCAAAGATCCCGATTATGTGATCGCCGCCATTCACAATATCGAACCAGCTAACAGCCGCCTCAATCTGCGGAAAAATGGCGATGGCTTTATCCTCGATGATTCCTATAACTCCAATCCGATCGGTTTTGGATCAGCCCTAGAAGTGCTAGAAGTTCTTGAAGGTGGCCGCAAAATTCTCATGACTCCAGGCATGGTTGAGCTAGGCGAAATTCAAGCCGCCGAAAACCGTCAGGTCGCTCTCAAAGCTGCTTCAATCTGCGATTTGGCAATAGTGATTGGCGATACCAATAAAGCTGCCCTCAAAGCCGGATTACTCGAAGGTGGTCTAGCTCCCGAAAAGTTGATGGAATTTCCCAATCGCGATCTGGCTCTAGCCTATCTCACCAGCCCCGAACATCGTCAAGCCAAGGATCTAATCTTGATCGAAAACGATTTACCTGATCTCTATGAAGCAATCGCCGGATTTTAGAGATCTTGGTGACAGCATAGATTTAGGGTATCTCTGTAGGGGTGCCCTTCATGGCAGTGGTGTCAACTTAAGCTTTTCGATCGAATGTCAATGCCCATATTGGGGCGATTTCTGAGTGATATCGATCGAAATCTCTCAGATCTCGATCGATATCACAAAAATACTCGATC
>CASBPY010000044.1 GCA_949127675.1 Synechococcales cyanobacterium PMM_0072 | reverse complement strand
GCCATCACTACAGAGTAAGACGCGATCGCCAGGATTGACTGACTGGGTTTGAATATTGATTTGGCGCAAGTCACGACGACCGAGACAGTGAGATAAAACGTGTCGCAGGGGATGTACTTTTGCTTCATCCGCATTGAGCTGACCTAGTTTCATCGCTCTAGCGACCCAGGTATCATCTTCAGTAATTAGGTCTAATTTATCACCACGCAGGCGATATAGACGGGAATCACCCACATGAGCAGACCATACTAAGTCATCGCGGAATAAAATTGTCACCAGGGTAGTGCCCATGTCAGCGCGTTGGGAGTTTTGCTCTTGGTCGGCGACGATGGCATCATTTGCAGCGATTAGAGCCTGTGCAAGGAGATTTTTGGTATCGGGTTCGTCGTCCCAATGTTTTTCGATATAAGTGTGTGCGGTCTCAATCGCGATCCGACTGGCTTCTTCGCCACCAGCATGACCACCCATACCATCAGCAACTATAAAAAATCGTCCATCAGGATCGATATGGTAGGCATCTTGGTTGGCACTCCGTACCATCCCTTTATCTGTAAGACCTGTGAACAGCGATTTCATAATCTGATTGCCTGTAACGATTGATAAGCCAAAACCTTGGAATGGACAGATGTAGAGCGGGCGAATTGGTGATGATCAGTGCTGAACACCCTCAATCATATAGTACCCACGATGGGACTGATAATTCTCTGCCAGTTTGCCTTTATAAAATCTTTTAGTTATGAGGGACGATCTTGACGATCGAGTTTCCGCATTTGCCGAAACCAAACTATCATAGCGATCAGAGCAAATGCCCCAATTACGCCTGCCGCGATCGCATATTGATTGACAAATAGCATCGTAGCAGACAATGTAAAAGTCGCAACAAGGATTGTATAATTTGTGTTTTGTTGCATCGAACTCAGTCTGCGTAAGTAACGATCTGTTTCGCTCGAACGGACGCGGACACGAATATCACCCCGTTCTAGTTTATCGATGGTGTCTTCGAGGCGGCGGGGTAAACCGAGAGCGGATGTGCCAACCTGGGCGGCTTGGCGACCGATTTCGGCGAGGAAAGTATTTGCGTCGGGGGTGTTGTTACCGTTGGTATTCATCATTTGAAAGGCAAAGGGCTGGGCTGCTGTCATGAAATTGAAATCAGGATCGAGTCCTTTCCCGACACCTTCGATGGTGGAGAATGCCCGCATCACGAAGGTAAAGGTGGCAGGGAACCGGAAGGGTTGTCCGTAGGCGATGTCATACAGATCGTCAGTAATCTGGGAGATCGATTGGGCTTCTAGGGGTTTGTCGAGAAAGTTGTCTAGTAAGTATTGAATCGAGCGACGAATCGGGTCGGTATCTGCGTCGGCAGACACTGCGCCTAAATCGACTAAACCTCGGACAACTCGATCGGCATTGCGGCCAGCGATGGCTAATAATGTATTTACTAGCTTCTCTTTGGTTCCGGGCGCAATTCGTCCCATCATTCCAAAATCATAGAAGATTAACGCGCCAGTTTGTGGATCGATCGCTACATTTCCAGGATGAGGATCGGCGTGAAAGAAGCCATCTGTCAGCAGTTGTTGCAGGTAAGCAGTGGCACTCTGGCGGGCAATGGCTTGTCGATCGAGTCCAGCCGCTTCTAACCCTTCATAGTTGCTGATTTTGATACCTGGTAGGTACTGTAAGGTGAGGGTACGAGTGGAGGAATACCGCCAATAGACACGAGGTACTTTGACCCACTCTTGCGCCCGAAAGTTTCTTCTGAAGGTATCGGCATTCTGTCCTTCACTGATATAGTCTGTCTCTTCCCACAGGATCCGACAGCATTCATCATAAATTCCCACCCAATCTCGTCCACCTTGGCCCCATTTGGGATGATTTTGGAAGTACTTGGCAATCCCACGCAGGATTTCGAGATCGATCGTAAATAACTTCTGTAAGCCTGGGCGTTGGACTTTGACGACGACTTCTTCGCCTGTATGCAACCGCGCTAGATGAACCTGCCCCAAACTCGCCGCAGCTAACGGAATCCGCTCAAAGCTAGCAAACAATTCAGGAATATTCTTGCCCAAATCTCGCGTAATAATCTCTTCTACTTGGGTATAACTAAACGCAGGTACCCGATCTTGCAACTTTGAGAGTTCCTCGACATATTCCGCCGGAAACAAATCTGCCCGCGTCGAAAATAGCTGCCCTAATTTGATGAAAGTCGGCCCTAATTCCAAAAACGTATCTCGGATCCAAATTGCTTGTCGCCGCTTCCTCGCCGCCTGTTTTGCCTCCGTGTAGCCCCCAAGATAACTCCACTTCTTGCCATCAAGCCAAGAACCATTCAAAAATCTTAGGAAAAATGACCAGATATCAATTTTCCGCCGCCGCTTGGAATAGTTAGTGCGATTCCACCGATAGGCGCGATTGTCATTGCTCGGTGGTGGCTCTGGCGTATTTTTAGGAACAGCAATAATCGCTAATTCTGACACAGGATCTTGATGTGGTAGAGATAATCTATCGTCGCTAGAGATTACGTAGGATTCGGAAGTAGCAGTCACGGAATTTATATGGGTAGTTGGTAGTGATTGATGATTTACTGCTCCTCGCAACTAACCGTTGGGGATTAACCTTGTTGGCGATGGTTCTGGATTTCGGCTCTGAGTCTAGCAATTTCGGCGCGGAGATCGTCGATCGTTTCTTGGACATCGACGGTTTGCCCAGTAGACGATACTGTAGTAGTGTTCCCACCAGCACTGTTAGTTTCTCGTGCAGCCCTGTCGATTACTTCTTGAGTAAACTGGCGCAATCTTTCGCCCTGTTCGGCATTAATTTTTCCTAATTCGCTCAGGGTGTAGGTTAGCGTCTCACCTAGCTTGTCATTGAGGGTCTCGGCTAAGGCCCGTCCAAGGAAAAAGCTATTCAGTACTGGTTTTGTCATGGGTGGATCTTAAAAATTGTACTTCTGTAAAGAATTATAACGCGGGGGAGTCAGGAGTTGGGAGTTCGGAGTTGGGAGATTAGTCTAGACTTTAGTGTGGCCATTGCCAACCAGATAGGTTCTAGGTAATTTCAAACCGAATTAATATCTACTCTTCACTGGTGCAAACTCTCAAAATGATGATGGCAGGAATAGATCCAACCACAATTCTTTGTATTTCTGGTGTTTCGACTAAAGTAAGTAAAAGTGACAACTCTCGCCGCTATACAGCTTCGCTAGGGCAAAGCCCTACGGAGTAACGATTTAGCGGGAGTACCCCGCAGTTCAGATGGTGAATTGATAAATCCTGAAACGGAGCAAGAACTACAAGATTTATTAGAAAATTTGATTGCTAATAATTAGCAGCATCTAACTATTAGCAATCTATTTAGTCAATACTAATATACCCATCATGCCACCTGCGATCGGATAATGAGTTGCCTGACTAAATCCAGCCGCCAATCCTAACTCTACCTGCTCAGTACCAGTGGGGAATCGATCGAGACTAGGATTCAAATAAGCATACTCATCAGTCATTCCCAACTGGGCTGCTTTTGGTACAACGATCGCATCCAGATACCATTGCTGAAAGCGACGAATTAGCTTACCGCTAGGGCGATGAAAATCGAGGATTGCCACCTTACTACCAGCTTTTAAAACTCGGTGCAACTCTGTCAGACAGAGCGGAATATTAGTAACATTTCGCAAGCCGTAACCCATCGTCGCTGCATCAAAATAAGCATCGGCAAATGGTAAATTGAGGGCATCAGCTTCTACCCAACTAATTTGATCTAATGATGGATAAATATCAGCAATCTTTGCTGCGGCATTTGCTAGTTGTGCAGGTGCAAAATCAGCTCCGATCACTGTACCTGTTGTACCAACTTGTTTTGCTAAAAGTTGAGTAATATCCCCACTACCACAACACATATCTAGACAAATAGCTCCAGCTTTCGCACCACTCCAAGACACAGCCATTTGTTTCCATACCCAGTGGATACCAAAGCTGAGATCGTTATTCAACTTGTCATACACAGGGGCAATTCTATTAAAAATTGATTGGATATCTGTAGACGTATAGTTTGATTTAGTTTGCATTAATTTAGTGAATAGTGAACAGTGAACAGAACGTAGGGTGGGCATTGTCCACCAGTTAAGATTGTAGATAAATTCTATTTGATAAATGTTCACTATATACCGACTTAATCATGCACTTGCTTCAGGTGTGGATGCTGCTAGCTTTTCACCATCCAATCTACGTTTACGGGCATAGAGCTGAATTGTTGCTGCCATTACTACGACTAATCCGACAATTACATAACCAGTGATGTCAGTGGGTAGATTGTTCTTGAAGATAGCGAGTAAAACGATCGCCACCAAGAACAAAGTCGGTAATTCATTGAGTCCGCGCAACTGTTGACTACTCCATTTGCACTCATTTATTACCAGCTTTTTCATTAAGCTCCGACAATAAAAGTGATAGCCAATCAGTAGGGCTACCAATCCGAGCTTGATATGTAACCACCGCTCATGAATAATCCCTGGCTCCGTCGAGATAATCCCAATCGCCATCGCGATCGTCACTAGCATTCCAGGTGTGGTAATAATACTATAGAGCCGCTTTTCCATAATCTGGTATTGCGCTTGGAGAATACTCCGAGCAGGCTCAGGCTGTTCATTTGCCTCGACATGATAGATAAACAACCGCACTAGATAAAACAATCCTGCAAACCAAACTGTAAAACCGACAATGTGAAAGGATTTAAACCACTGATATGCCATGAAATTGGTGGATGGTGAATGGTGGATGGTAAGTGGAAAGTAACTATCAATTATCAACTACTATCTAGGTTAGGGAAAAAGACTGGTGGTTGCTAGATCGATCGAGATAAGCTTAATATTCTGCAATATCTAGAGGATTGAATGTGCCTGGAGATTTAGGAATATTAGTATTCGGTGGCTTGGTTGCTGGAATGTTGGCGGGGACCTTGGGGATTGGTGGTGGCTCAGTACTGGTACCATTAATGGTGTATATCGGTTTTACTCCAATCAATGCGATCGGCACTAGTAGTTTAGCTATTTTGCTCACTTCACTATCGGGAAGTATTCAAAATTGGCGAATGGGCTATATCGACTGGCGTAAAATCAGCTTGCTCGGTTTACCTGCACTACTCGCGGCTCAACTTGGCGCAGCTCTAGCGCAATATATTCCAGATCACTGGCTATTATTTGGATTTGCGGCAATGATGCTGACAAATATCTATCTAGTTGGCTTAAAACAACAACTGATGGGGAGCAAATTGATCACGCCATCCACAGCGCGAAACACGCTATCAAGTGCTATTACAGGTAGTTTGGCAGGATTGGTAGCTGGTTTAGTCGGAGTTGGTGGTGGGGCGATTATGGTGCCTTTACAGATGTTGCTATTGGGGGAGACAATTAAGGTAGCAATTCAGACAAGCTTGGGTGTCGTTGTGCTTACAGCTGTCTCTGCCACGATCGGACATAGCATCAACGGTCATGTACTATTTAGTCAAGGTCTGATTTTAGGGATTGGTGGTTTATTTGGCGCACAATTGGGCACTCGTTATTTACCAAAACTACCCGATACCGTAATTAGTAATTTATTTCGGCTAACTTTATTTTTGACGGCAATCTATAGTTTTAGTCAAGGCATAATTAAATTAGTGGGAAATTGAATCCACTATTCACTATCCACCATTCACTATTCACTGAGATGTCTAATTCGATCATTGAAATCCTATCTGCTGATGAAATTCGGCGAATGATTATTAGACTAGCTTCAGAGATTAATGAATGCTGTCAAGATTTATCCCAGGTAGTACTCGTGGGAATTCAGACTAAAGGTGTTCCCCTGGCAAATAGATTGGCAAGACAGATTGAAGTCCTAGAAGGAATCAAAGTCCCTGTAGCAACTCTGGACATTACATTCTACCGCGACGATCTGGATTCGATCGCAGTCAGAACGCCAAGTAAGACAGATATTCCGGTAGACTTAAATGGTAAGACAGTGATCTTGGTAGATGATGTGATTTATGAAGGTAGAACGATCCGTGCGGCACTAAATGCAGTGAATGAATATGGTCGTCCAAAACAGATATTATTAGCTGTATCGATCGATCGTGGTCATCGTCAAGTCCCAATTCATCCCGATTTTGTGGGCAAGAAGCTACCCACCTCTCGTGAGGAAAATGTGAAGGTTTATTTTCAAGAATCTGACGGGCGAGATGCTGTAGAGTTGACTCGCGCCGTCAATAAAGCATAAATTAATGGGTCATCATTGTAATCAAACCTTGTTGTCCGACTAAAACTTCCCGAATCAAACTAATGATTGCCACCCAAACAATCGGAGTAATATCTACGCCACCAATCGGTGGAATAATCTTGCGAGAAGGTGCTAGAAAAGGCTCTGTTGGAGCGATGACGAGACTAAATGGTAATTTTTGACTTTCTACCTGGGGATACCAAGTCAAGACAATCCGAAAAATGAACAAGAATGTCATTACTACTAAAATTAAACTGACACCGATATTAAGTAGTTGAATATTATTAGTAGTCATTTTTCAATAGGGTAGGGCGGAGGAAGTAGAGCAGCGGCAAGAGGTGAAATGTCTCACATTTACGTTCTACCCCTC
>CASBPY010000043.1 GCA_949127675.1 Synechococcales cyanobacterium PMM_0072 | reverse complement strand
TTCTTTGAATAATTCTTTAAGTCCGTTTGTCAGTTCCAACATTACCAGGATATTCTTCCTCTATGGATTCTTTCTCTATCTTACTCTCTCGGAACTCTTTATTTTTAGGAAGTCCCTTAACGGAAATCATCAGTGTGGCGCGGCAAACTTTCCCCAAATCGATTGAGATTCAAGTCAACCACGCTAGTGGAGATCTGTGGATGGTAAGTGTTGATGCCACTCAGATTCATCAAGTGCTGATGAATCTGTTTGTGAATGCACGAGATGCGATGCCTAATGGGGGCAGCCTGATGGCTAGTACGGAAAACATCGTTATCGATCCCGATTATGTCGCTCGACACGGACAGCCACCAGTGGGAGCTTATATCCTGATTACGATTGCCGATACAGGCATTGGGATGACTAGCGAAATGCTCGGTCGGATCTTCGATCCATTTTTTACTACCAAAGAGACGGGTACGGGATTAGGACTATCCACAGTCCAAGGCATCGTTAAAGCGCATGGGGGCGTGATCGAGGTGGAGAGCCAGATCGGGCAAGGTGCCTGCTTTAAAATTTATCTTCCCGCAGTCGATAGTAAAGAAGTCGAAGCTTCAGCCGCACCAGCGGATTTATCCGATGGCAAAGGGCAGTTGGTATTATTTGTAGACGATGAGAGCGCAATTCGAGAAATCGCCCAACAATCACTAGAAACATATAACTACCGCGTCATGCTAGCTAGCGATGGCATCGAAGCGATCGATATTTATACCCAAAATTATCGAAGTATTGCGTTCGTCATTATCGATATGATGATGCCTCATCTCGATACTCGATCGACAATTCTCGCTTTGCAACAGATTAACCCCCAAGTTCAAGTTGTGGTGATGAGTGGTTCTTTTCTCAATTTAGAAGCGATGATCGATCAATCGCATGTCAGAGCATATCTCACTAAGCCATTTACTACCGCTGCACTACTCGAAACATTGGCAAATATTTAGCTTGAATAATACCCGATCGATCTGACAAATTGCTATCGATCTTTAAAACCAATAATCATTGTATGTAAGGTTAGATAGATCCGATCTTCAGTGATTTTCTTGAGGAGCGGAGACCGCTTTAATTGAGTATAAAGATCTTGTTTCACTCTTGCCATTGCAAAAGTAATCCCTCTAGCTGCTAATTCATCAGATAACTCTTCGAGCATATCCATTGCTGTAATATCGATTTCGGCAATCGCTTCAGTATTGAGGACAAACCATTCTACAGGGGTAACTTCTAGATCGATCGATCTCAAAGCCCGACACTTAAAATCCTCGGCATTGGCAAAACATAACGGCGCATCATAGCGATAAATTACTAATCCTGGTATTGTAGTTGCACCTTCCCAATCATTAACATCATGTAGCCCTGGTAGATTTGGTACGGTTCCTTGCACGGCATCATGAGGATGTGCCAATCGCGATAATAATTCAATTACCGATAAACCAACTGCGATCGCGACACCGACCAAAATGTCAGTAACTAACACCCCAAAAGTAGTAATAATCGCCAGCAAAAATTCACTCCGGCGAAATCGATATAGGCGCGTGAATTCAGGAATTTCAATCAATTTAAATGCTGCAAAAATCACAATCGCACCCAATGCTGCTTTCGGAAATAGCGATAAAACTGGACGCAACCACAGCAACACCGCAATTACTACTCCCATCGCTACTAATGAAAAAAGTTGGGTTTTGCTGCCCAAATTATCCCCAATTACTGTCCGACTCCCACTACTGCTGACCGGAAATCCTTGCATCAATCCAGCCCCTAAATTCGCCAATCCCAGCGCAAGTAATTCTTGGTTGGCATCGATCTTGTCGTGATGACGCGCTGCAAAACATCGAGCCGTCAGCACATTATCTGAATAACCGACAATCGCAATCCCCAGAGCGGAAGCTAGCAGAGCTGGGAGCTGTGTTGGCAAGCTCGGAATGATAAATCTGGGCAAGCCTGCCGGAATTGCACCCACAACGGCGACATCATGACCCTGGAGACCAAAGATCGCTACCGCAGCAGTGCCGATTAATACTGCCAGCAGGGGTGCGGGTGCTTTGGGGAAAAAATGCCCGATCGCGAACAAGAAAACTAACACCAATCCAGCTAAAATTAGCGTAATCGGCTGTACTCGATCTAGCTGCTGAATGAATTGACTCACCTGGTCAAATACAGTGATGCCTGAAATGGACACACCACTAATCTTGCCCAATTGTCCAGCAATCATAATTAGTGCGACACCTGCCATATAACCGACTAAAATCGGCTTTGAGAGCAAGTTTGCCAGAAACCCCAGTTTGGCAACATAACCAACTCCGCAGATTGCACCAACCAAGATCGCCAAAGTAGCAGCCAGCACTCCATAATTACTCCCATCCGCCAGCAGCAGCGGCGCAATCGTCGTCGCCGTCATCACTGCTGTCGTTGATTCTGGCCCTACCGAGAGTTGACGCGATGAGCCAAATAGAGCATACATAAACATCGCGGGTAAAATCGTCCACAGTCCTACCACAGGTGGAACCCCGACTAATTCACCGTATGCCATACACTGCGGAATCAGGTAAGCCGCAACCGTAACCCCTGCGAGGATATCTCCCCGCAACCACGATTTCTGATAACCCAATAATTGGCGCAATCCTGGCAATCTAAGTAAAAAAATTTGTTGCATAGACCTCTTCCTAGAGTGAAAAGATCCTTGTTTCTCGTACTCTTATCATCAAAAATCAGCCCGATTCAATATTAATCTGATTCTCCCAATCCGTGACGGCGGACTTTGCAGTACTAGTAGCGGTTTTAACCGCCAGCTAATTGAGCAATCGCAGATTGTGTCCACTATTCACTATCCACTATTCACTTCATACTGCTGATAACTGAATCACCATCACCGAACAATGGGCATGATGTAAAACATAATTGCTAGTGCTACCGAGAAAGATTTCACTCATCATTGATTTCTGATTCCGTCCCATGACAATCGCATCTGCCGACCAATTTTTGGCAACTTCACAAATCATCGATCCTGAGTCACCAAAATTTTGAGAAACCTCAACTGTAACGCCGCGTTCTCTAGCCTGAGTCGCATAAGTCTGAAGTTGTTCGATCCCACGTTGCTGATATTCACGCCATTCCTTGGCATACTGATCGAGCGCGATCTCATTAACCCCTGGAAACATGCCACCAACTAAAGGGCTATAAGCAGTCATTGACATGGGCTGAATCACATGAAGTAGTAATATTGCTGACCCAAATTTAGCAGCTAATGTTAATCCTGCGGTCAGGATCTCTTGTGATTCAGCAGAGTCACTAAGTGCGAGTAAGATTTTTTTAAACATTAGGGTTGTTCCTTATTAATATTTTCTAAATCGATCTTTGATCAATGCAGATTAAAATTAACCTGATCATAGTGGCAGTTGAATTACCATCACCGAGCAATGTGCATGGTGTACAACATAATTGCTAGTACTGCCCAGCAAGATTTCATTTAATAATGACTTTTGATTGCGCCCCATCAAAATCGCATCCGCTGACCAATTTTTTGCGGCTTCACAAATTAGTGGCCCTGAGTCGCCATAGTTTTGCAAAGTCTCAGCTTTAATGCCACGCGCTTGCGCCTGTGCTGCATAAGATTGGAGTCGATCTATTCCGGCTCGTTCGTGTTGATTCCGGGCTGCGATATATTGCTCAATTACCCGATCGTCAATCATCGGCAAAACACCCCCGACTAATGGACTTCCCACTGCACTCAATCCATGTGGTACTAATGGATCCAGGACGTGTAAAATCAGAATTTCACCACCTAGTTTCTCAGCTAGGGTGAATCCTGACTCTAAAATTTGAGCTGAATCAGGAGAGTCACTAATTGCCAGTAAGATCTTTTGCAACATTGGAATTGCTCCTTATTAGTAACTATATAATTTTAAACCACTTTTATTGAACACTTGTGTTGACTTTAATACTATTAAATAATTTGTTATAATTATTGATTACTCACAACCTCCTCACAGGATGGATCTAGTCTAAACTTAGAATATTCTCTTGTGTATTTTAGATTAAAAATAATATAATTCCAGACCAAGATTCAGCTTTGTTTATAGATCTAAACATATTCCATGAAATTATCGCAATTACTCACTCAATTATTAGTCGAATATACTGACAAACCTTTGCCATTATCTGTAGTGCTAACACAAGTAGGAAATAGTGGCTTTGGCACGATTGCGGGGATATTAATCGTCCCGATGCTGATCCCTCTGCCTATTCCTGTCGCCGGATTCTCGGCATTGATGGGGAGCGGCATTATCCTCATCGGTTGCCAATTGGCTTTAGGCTACGATCAACCCTTGTTACCTCAGCGAATTGCGCGGATCGAACTATCACCTACTGCATCCCAAAAAATCCTCAAAAATATTAATCGATTACTTCAACCTTTAGAAAAGATGTCCAGAAATCGATTTTCAAAGTTTAGTAATAGTTGGTGGGGTTGCCGGATTACTGGGGCTTGTTTGGCTTGGGATGCACTATTAATGTCGCTACCATTACCAATTCCATTAACCAATCTCGTCCCAGCTTATACAATTTTGTTTTTGGCGATCGGGTTGTTAGAGTTTGATGGATTATTTATTCTGATCGGCTATGGGATGACAGTGGCGACAACAATCTTCTTTGCTAGTATCACGGGGACAATTTGGCAATTAGCAGATCATTGGTGGCAAATTTTAATTATCAAAAGTTAACACTCACAACTTCTTCAAATTCATGTGGTTCACCATCAGTCGGGGAGAGCCGATCGATCTCAGTAGTATTACTGAGACGGGAGTGGTTCTGTGACTGGACGGACGATCGGTGGGGGTGTAGCTGGGGCTGTTTTAAAAATGGCTGTCAACGCTTGTTGGAGAGTTTGTGCCATCACGATCCGATTTTCATAAGCCACGATTACCCGAATCAGGGTTGGTAATTTATTCTGAGTTGCTTCTAGATAGAGAGGTTCGACATATAGTAGGGATTGCTGATTGGTAGATCCTTTGGCAACAGAAATTGGCACGATTAACAGATTGCCCTGAATTACTCTCGAACCTTGACGATTCCAGAGCGAAATTTGCTGGGAAATCACTGGATCTTGATTGATGCGGGCTTCGATTTGTTCGGGGCCATACACGAGTCTTTGCTTCGGAAAGGTATAGAGTAATAATTTGCCGTAGTTTTCGCCATCGGAGCGGGCGGCTAACCAAGCAACCAAATTTGTCCGCTGTTGGGGCGTATACGGCAGCAACAGAATAAATTCTTCAAAGGGGACGGTGGGTAAGCTGGTAATCAGATAGTAAGGCTCTACCAAGCGGGGTTTATTGCCATAGACTTCAGTCGGAATTTGCCACTGATCTTCCCGATTGTAAAATACCTGGGGGTCGGTCATGTGGTAGGTCATCAACCGTTCTGATTGGATCTTGAAGAAGTCGGCGGGATACCGGAGGTGAGATCTCAGACTCGCGGGCATCGCACTGAGCGGTTTGAATAAGTCGGGAAAGATTTTCGACCAAGTAGTGACGATCGGATCGCTAGGATCGGCAATATAGAAGTTGACTGAGCCATGATAAGCATCGATGACTACTTTAACGGAGTTGCGAATATAATTAATCCCTTCTTTGCCCACATCAGAATAGGGATAACGATCGCTAGTCGTATAAGCATCGACAATCCAGTATAAATAACTGGGATCTTGAGGGTCTTTTGGGTTGGCTCTGCCATCGGCAGCTACTAAATAAGGGTCGCCATCATATCTCAAGAAGGGGGCGATCGATCGAATTCGTCGATTCAAGTTACGGCGAAATAATAGTTTAGTTTCTGGCAAAAACTCCGGTGTCAACAACATCCGCCAGTCATTTAAGTATTTCGCAAATAGCAGTTTCCGCCACGGCGCACTAATATTAATCCCCCCGCGACCATCGTAAACGTTATAAACATTATCATTACCGCTGGGATAGTCTAGCTCCTTGACTTTGGTGCCAGTCATGATGTAATTATTGGCATTTTCTCCATAATAAATTCGCGGTTGACCGATCGGAATACTCTGCCGCACTGCTGGGCTGGAGGTAGTCAGGGGACTCCCTTCGGTAATCCCAATATCTTTGACCAAGTATTCTGGCAATCCATCTGGAGCCACCCGATTTACTGGGCTGAGTGTAAAACCATAGCCGTGAGTATAGATGAGATGTTTGTTGACCCAAGTTTGGGCTTGCTTGGGGACGGCGGTATATTCTAATTCCCGTGCCGAAATTAGGACTTGTTGAGGTTCTGGGGCGATTTTTGCTTGGGGCTGAGGCGGGGATGGGGTGGCAGTTGGCGTACTAATTTTAGGTGTAGTTGGTGGTTCGCCAGCTAAAAGATAGCGATCGATATCGGCATCAGGAAACCGATAGTAGAGGCGAATCTGTTGCAGTTGGCGATTGGTGGCGAGTAATGGTTCTCGATCCCAGAGCCGAATATTCCGAATCGTCCGGTCGTTTGCCTGAATCGTTTGGGCGGTGAGATTGTTTTGGGGATCGAAAGTTTGAGCGTCGATCTTATCTAGTCCGAACGCCTGGCGCGTCATCTCGATCGTCCGTTGAATATAGGGTGTTTCTCGTGCTAATTCGTTGGGTTGCACCAGCAATGACTGAACTGCTATTGGCAAAATGGTGCTAGTGGCGATCGCTAGTCCCAAAGCCAAACCGAGCGCGACGAACAGCGATTTCCCACTCATCTGACGGCGAGCCGAACTTGCCCCCCAGCAACAGTAGCCCGCGATCGCCAGTGCGAGAATGCTCAACACCGCATCGGCTGGTAACTGTACCATCACATCGGTATAACTCGCCCCATAGGACACGCCACGGGGTGAATACAGCAACTCATAGCAGCTAATCCCATAGCTAAAAGCCACAACCAGCATCAAACTACCGCCCACCCCGTACAGATGGCGTTGTTGCTGGCGCGAAAATCCCCCAAATCGCCCCTGACTCAAACTATCACCAGCGAGTAAATAGGTGAGGAGGACAGCAATAAACCCATACAAACAACCACCCATCAGCCAGAATTCTAGCAGTTCGATCGCTGGGAGGCTAAATACATACAGGCTAAGATCCCGACCAAAAACCGGATCGTTGCTGTTAAAAGCAGTGGCTTGAAATAAGGGGAGTATCCGCATCCACTGACGAGATAGCACCCACGCGATCGATATACTCAAAATCGGTGCGATCGACCGCAACAACCAGCGGGGGTAGACGAGGATCGCGATCGCCAGCAATATTACCCCACCAGTCACCCAGCCATTGACGAGTAGCTGGGCGATCGATTGTCCAATTAATTCTGGACGAAATAAAACTGGTGGAGGCGGAACGACAGTGGGCAGATCGGGATCGATCTGCCACTGACTCATCGCCATCCGACCATAGTGAACCAAGATCGCCACTACGAGCAGGCTCAAACTCAGGGTGAGGGGGATCAGCCAACGGAGAGTCAGGGGACGACGGCTATAGAGCAAAACTTGTTGCCGCTCTGGTGGTGGATTGGGAGACTTCAGCCGTTGGGCTAGGGCTAAATTCCACAGCAGATAGACTATCGTAATCGTGAATACAACTACGCCTAATACCCCTTGGGTACCGAGCCGCAACAAATACATCGGCAGGTAGCCGACTTCCTGAAACCAGAGCATCTCTGCACCTAGACGCGCCCCGATTTCGACGATCGGCACTAGTACTAAGAGGAGGATAACTAGAGATTGCCAGTAGCGGTTTTGGGGCTTAACTGGCGGTAGGGTTGATTTTAATAATGCCATTTTTAAGTCTGACTCGATCGGTAAAAGTATTTAGCTGAGGGGCATAAATCGCTTGAGCAACAAAGCAGGTCCGACAACCGGAACCCCTGCGCCGACGCAGATCGCAGCTTGAATTAGATCGATCGGTTGAGTGTTCAAGATCGGGTTGAGCAATGTTAATTGACTAAACAGAATTTGAAAGATCAGCGCGCAACCGATGCCGATTGCTGGCACATAAGCGAGCGGTTGGCTGGGATTTTTCAATCGGGCGAAGACAGATGGCACAAGCTGACTGACACTCAATAGATAAAAGATTTCCGCCGCAACTAGGGCGTGGACGGCCATCGTCCGCCCTAGAGTGAGATTGCCAGTGGTTTGGATCGCCCATTCAAAGACCCCAAATACGGCAAGCAGATTGAAGGTAGAAATAATTAAGATCCGCCAGAGTAATTTGCCAGACAGTAGAGAATGATTGGGATGTAGGGGCGGTCGCTGCATGGTACCACTCAGGGTTGGCTCGAATGCTAACGTCGCCGTGAGTGCGACGGAACTAACCATATTCACCCACAAAATCTGCACGGGTAAAATTGGCAGGTTCGTTGATGCGAGGATGCCCACGAAGATTGTCATCGCTTCGCCACCATTAATTGGCAGGATAAACTCGATCGTCTTCAACAGGTTGCTATAAACGGTACGTCCTTCTTCTACTGCGGCGGCGATCGTAGCAAAGTTATCATCAGTCAAGACCATATCCGCTGCTTCTTTGGCGACTTCGGTACCTGTAATCCCCATCGCGATGCCAATATCTGCCTGTTTGAGGGCGGGGGCATCATTGACCCCATCACCTGTCATCGCCACGATTTCCCCCCGCGACTGCAATGCCTCGACGAGGCGGAGTTTCTGTTCGGGGGCAACTCTAGCAAAGACATGACTCCGATCGGCAGCATTCGCCAGCTCGCTATCGCTCATGGCGGCCAGTCGATCGCCACGAATGGCTGGCGCATCATCCCGATTCAAGCCCATTTGACGGGCGATCGTGGTAGCGGTCAGGGCATGATCTCCGGTAATCATTTTAATCCGAATTCCCGCAGCTTGACACGCTTGGATCGCGGCAATTGCTTCGGCTCTGGGTGGGTCGATCGATCCTTGCAGTCCGAGCAAAATACAGTCGCGATCGAGATCCGATCGCTCGATCTGCCGCTGGGATAATGAAATTTCCTGCTTGGCAAATGCCAGTACCCGTAAACCTTGGGCGGCCATTTCCTGCATAATTTGTTCGATTTGCGCTCGATCTAAATCGATCGATCGGCCATTCGCATCGAGTTGATAACGGCATCGTTGTAAAATAGCTTCTGGCGAACCTTTGATATAAATCGTATTGAAATCCTTGCCCGATCGATGGTGCAAAGTCGCCATATATTGAAATTCCGACTCAAACGGAATTCCATCCAGTCGCGATTGGTTTTGTGCTAAATCTGCTAATGTCAACCTGCCTTTTTGCGCGGAGACAATCAATGCCCCTTCGGTAGGATCGCCCGCGACAACTAATTGCCCATCCTGCACTTGAATATGGGAATCATTGCACGATAAGCCACATTCCAAGCACTCCCGCAGCGGCGCGACTCGATCGATTTCTACTGGCTGTTGTTGCTGCAAAATCTCACCGACTGGATCGTAACCAGATCCAGTGACCGTATAGGAACTACCCCCAGCGTAGATCGCCCTCACGGTCATCTGATTTTCAGTAAGGGTACCCGTTTTATCCGAACAGATCGTCGTCGTACTACCTAGAGTCTCCACGGCTGGTAGCTTACGGATAATTGCATGGCGTTTGGCCATCTGCTGCGCGCCGATGGCTAGCGTCACCGTCACCACTGCTGGGAGTCCTTCGGGAATGGCACTTACAGCTAGGGCGACGGCAGCATTTAGCCCTTCTGCCCAAGCTCCACCTTTGCCTACTACCACAGCAAATGTTAATACTGCCAAGCCCAAGATCACGTAGAGTTGCGACTGACTAAATTGCTCGATCTTGCGGGTGAGGGGAGTCTCCAATCCGCTGCTTTGCTCCATCAGTTGGGAAATCCGCCCCGTTTCTGTCCGATCGGCGATCGCCACCACGATCCCCTGTGCCTGCCCAAATGTCACCAAACTCCCCGTGTATGCCATATTAGTGCGATCGGCTAGCACGGTCGCCACAGCTAGCGGAGCGACTGCTTTTAGCACGGGCAAGGATTCCCCAGTCAATCCGGCTTCACTCACTTGCAGATCGCGGATGCTTACCAACCGCAGATCGGCGGGCACTTTATCGCCAGATGCCAGCAATACTAGATCCCCAGGCACCAATTCGCGAGCATCGAGCCGAATTTTTTGGCCAGATCTAATCGCCGTAGCTTCAGTAGTAACAGATTTTGCCAGAGCCGCGATCGCATTTTCGGCTTTGGATTCCTGGACAAATCCGATCGTCGCATTCACCAACGTAACTGCAAAAATCGCACCTGCATCGACCCAATCTTGAAGTAATAAAGCTACAGTTCCAGCCAGCAATAGTAGATAAATCAAAGGCTGATTGAACTCCATCAGGAACCGGAGGATGATACTCTTGCCAGGTTTGCTCTGAAGTTCATTAAACCCATATAGTTTGTGACGCTGCGGCACTTCCGGTCCTGACAAGCCCCTTACTAAGTCTGTCTGGAGATATGCCCCAGCATCAGAAATCGAGAGTTGATGCCATTGCTGTGCGGTGAGGTGATTTTCCAGCGGAGCGGCGTTGCCAACGAGCGGAGATGCCATAGTCAGATGCTTGAATCAATACTATTAGCTTACCTTGTCTGTACTGTGCTAACAGGGGGACAGGTCAGCATCAACAAAGTTAACACTCACAACTTCCTCATATTCATCTGGTTCAATGGTTGTGGGTGAAGTCAAAGTCAATCTAAATTTTTTGACGAATAGATCACCTCTGATAAATCTTCATTGCTTTATTTAGACTAATTGATTCACTGGACTTTAGACTAAATCGAAAATGACACTGCCCACAGTGTGTTTTTCAGATCGATTGAACTCGAAAAACACTACCTGTCGCGTTTAGTCTAAACAACAATGATTCAAGTAAAATTAATAAAAATTTAGATGTGTCCTACCCCAATCTGTCAAAATTGCCGCTTTTTTCAACCCGATGGTCGCTATCATGGTCGATGCGATAAAATGAATGTTGAAGTCAAAGGTGAATGGAAAGCTTGTCAACTCTCGCTGTTGGCATTTTGTGCATTAGGATAGTCTGCACCGTGAAAATCATAAATCTTCATAATCTCCGATCGGATTATTTGGGTTTTTACATCTGGCGGGGGATTAATCGATCGCCATTCCAGCATTTAAGAATCAACAGTTTTTTCAAAATTTCACTCGCTGATAAAACACATGTTTTACACCTTCAGCAGCGATCACATAAAGAGCGACGATCGCTCCCAATACCAGCAAAAAGTGGAAGGGTAATGCCGTAAAGCCGAGTAGCGGCGCTAGTGGCGTAAAGGGGATAATTAGGGCTGTGAAGACAGTAACTAGGGTTGCCCAGAATAAATATTTTCCAGCCTTACTATGAAAGATCGATTGACGAGTCCGCACGACTAGTACCACCAAAGATGCCGAGATCGTCGATTCGATAAACCAGCCCGTTCTGAACTGCTCTGGTTGGGCGTGAAGTAGTAACAGTAATGCCCCAAAGGTAAGGTAATCAAACACCGAACTCAGCAAACCAAACACCACCATAAAATTGCGGATGAATTTGATATCCATCCTGCGGGGTTTGTTGACGAGTTCTCGATCGACTCTATCGGTGGCAATTGTCATTTCAGGAAAGTCTGTCAGGAGATTTGTCAATAAAATCTGACTGGGTAGCAGTGGTAAAAAGGGAATAAATAACGAAATCCCAGCCATACTAAACATATTGCCAAAGTTGGCACTCGTCGCCATAAACACATATTTAAGCGTGTTGGCAAAGGTGATCCGTCCTTCTTTGACACCCTCAATCAATACATTGAGATCTTTCTGCATCAGCACGATATCCGCTGCTTCCTTGGCGACATCTACGGCACTTTCTACCGAAATACTCACATCTGCGGCGTGGAGAGCCGAAGCATCATTAATGCCGTCACCCATATAACCCACCACATTCCCTGCTTTTTTGAGGGCGATGATAATCCGCTCTTTTTGGTTGGGTTCCACTTCGGCAAAGACGTTAGTTTGCTGTACCCGATGCATCAAAGCCTCATCGCTGAGTTGTCGAAGTTGAGAGCCTGTCAGAACTTGCGTTTCTGGTAGCCCAATTTGGTGAAGGATACTCATGGCAACGGCGTGACTATCGCCTGTAATCATCTTCGGCGTAATCCCCAACTGTTGGAGTTCCCGTAACGTATCTGCAATCCCCGCTTTGGGTGGATCGAATAAAGCTAGATAACCTAGAAAAGTCATACTTGTCTCATCGGCTTTGCTCAACGATATTTTATCAACTACTCGATAAGCGACACCTAAAACGCGAAAACCTTTACTACCCAAATCTTCGGCTTGTTGCTGAAGCTGTTGGCGTTCTCCGGCAATATCGACAATTTCGCCTGGAGCCTTCTCCACATTAGAACAGACATCGAGAATATTTTTTAGTGCGCCTTTTGTAATAATTAGCTGGCTGTTATTGATCGAAAACAAAATGCTGAGGCGTTTGCGATTGAAGTCATAGGGTACTTCATCGAGCTTTTGATAACTAGAAATATCGAATGTTTTGTGCTGCCGAATTGCGATATCGATCGGATTTGCATAGCCAGATTCCGAGGCGGCATTTAGATAAGCATAAAATAAAACTCGGTCACTTTCGTTGCCAGCTATATCGATCGCGGCGTGAATTTTCACCTCTCCTTCAGTCAGCGTGCCAGTTTTATCGGTACAAAATACATTCATGCTGCCGAAATTCTCAATTGCTGCCAACCGCTTGACAATTACCTGTTTTTTCGCCATTTGTTTGGCTCCCCGTGCCAAATTGACACTAACGATCGCGGGTAATAATTGCGGTGTTAAGCCCACTGCTAGAGCGAGCGAAAATAGAAAAGATTCCAAAACTGGACGCTTTAAATAAACATTGGCAACAAAAATCAACACCACTAAAATTAGTGTTACTTCCATTAAAAAGTAACCAAACTTACTCAATCCGCGCTCAAATTCTGTTTCTGGCGGCCTGAGTTTCAGCCGTTCCGATACCTTGCCAAACTCTGTCTGTTTCCCCGTTCCCACCACCAAGGCCTTCGCCGAACCGCTGATGACGTGGGTACCCATGTACAGAATATTGGTGCGTTGGCTCAACCCAGTATCTTCAGGTAGCACGCCACTCATCTTGTCGGCTGGGTAAGTTTCACCAGTTAGTGCCGCTTCATCAACTGACAAATCTTTCGATTCCAACACCACACAGTCACCAGGAATACTTCCCCCCGCCGCTAGTAGCACGATATCGCCTGGAACGACATTTTCATGGGGAATCTCTTGCTCTAGCCCCTCTCGCAACACTGTGGCTTTTACTTGCACCACAGCTAATAGCTTCTCGACGGCATTTGAGGCTCCACGCTCTTGCCAAAATCCTAATAATCCACTAATAATCACGATCGCTAAAATGATCGTCGCATCTGCGGCATCTCGGAGAAAAATCGACAACCCCGCAGCAAACATCAGAATCAAAATAATCGGACTTTTGAATTGATTAATTAACAGCGTTAATGTGTTAAATTTATGCTTTTGAGTGAGACTGTTGGCACCGTATTTATTCAGGCGTTGTTTCGCATCTTGAGTATTTAGCCCTATATTAGTAGAGTGCATTTGTTCAAGCACTCGATCCGCAGGTATGCTCCAAAATGGGGGATTTTGTGGATTCATGGTTGTTCTCTTAATTATCGAAAAATAGAAATTGGTTGTGATTATTCGATCTGATTGAGTGGACTATTCCATTTTTCGGATAGGGTCAATATAAATTGCACCTACCTGATAAATTGCAGAAGAGTTGGAAATTATTTAATTCAATATCTCTAACACCAAGATTGTTCGCCTGGTGGATTATGCAACAACTCCCTGATATTTGCTTCAATTACCCGATAGCCCACATTACCATTCAGTCGCTGCCGCCCTTCATTAAAAATCAGCGTAGGACTGACTGTAACTGTATGCTCCTTCACCAAGTCAAAATCCTTGGATAACTGGACATATGCCTCACCACTATCCATCTGAGCTTGAATAGCTGCAATCGGTAGTCGTAATTCTTCGGCAATTTCAAATTGTACATTTCGATCGGATATATTTGCAATTTGGGTGAAAAATGCTTCCCGAAATGCCCAAGTTGCTCTTTCAAACATTTGATCATCAGGATCAATAATACGCTTTACTTCTAGTAATTGAATTGCATGAAGAAATAAATGGCAAGATGTTGATGAAACTGGCGTATCCTCCGTCCAAATAGCGGGATTAACATTAATATGGTCGAATTTGTTGGCGACAGCTTGAACGTGTTCGCTATATCCTTGTAAACCACCTCGATCTTTCCACCGACTTTCTAGCTTTTCACAAGCAGAACCAAAAACGGGGACGAAGTGGTATTCGATCTCAATTCTTTCTTGAAATGTTGTTTTCAACTCATCCAAACGAATCTGAGCAATATAAGCCCAAATACAAAGAGCATCAGAAAAGTAAAAAATCCGAATTGGTTCCATTTTATTCTTGTAATAGGTCTACTTAAAAGGTTATTCATTAGATCTTAGGTTAACACGGTGAGAATCTAGTGATGTCAATGGGGTCGATCGATTAACTTTAATAGCTCAAACCAGAGTAACCAAATCGTTCCACCACCCAAGCAAATTGGTAGATCGATTGCTATCGCAGACGGTGAACCGTGCGAGTGTAAAAAGGAAAAGCTAAATAAGTTCCGAAAAAACGGAACATACAGCACGATTACGAGAAAAAATAATCCCCCACCGATCGTCCACCGCAGAGTCGGATTGGGAGATTTTAAGATTCTCAAACTGAGTTGTGATGAAGAACAACTTGGAGGCAAATTTCTGGGTTTACATCTATGCCAGTAGACGGCGTAGCCACCTAGAATGTTATCTAGTCGTCACTGGTCCGATCCGATCTTTGTGGTGAGGACAGAGCATGGCGCATGGTGGAGAACATAATTGCTGATACTGCCCAACAGCAGCTCATTGAGCGCAGAAATCCCCCTATGCCCCATTACAATCAGATCGATATCCTCAGACTGAGCAAATTCACAAATCTGACGAGCTTGGCGATATTTTGCAGGGATACTGATTTAAGATTTAGCAATCTGCTGTTAATAATGTAATCATCGACCGCCAAGACTGGTCTCCACTTGGGCAATTTCCAATCGAGTTTTAATCACCGAATCGGGATTGAGGCTAATCGAATCGATACCTTGCTCGACCAGAAAACGGGCAAATTCTGGATAATCACTGGGAGCTTGTCCGCAGATGCCGATTTTGCGTCCGTTGGCTTTGAAGGTAGAAATTGCCATTTTTACCATTGCCATCACCGCTGGATTGCGTTCGTCGAAGATGTGAGAGACTAGAACAGAATCTCGATCGAGTCCCAAAGTCAACTGGGTCAGATCGTTCGAGCCGATCGAGAACCCATCAAAGATTTGGCAAAATTCGGCAGCTAAGATGACGTTGCTGGGCACTTCGCACATCATATAGACTTCCAGGCCATTGCCCTGCTTCAATCCATTCTCAGCCATTTCTGCCAAGACTTGGCGACCTTCATCGGGGGTGCGACAGAACGGAATCATTGGAATAATATTCATCAATCCCATCTCTTCCCGCACTCGTTTGAGTGCTTGGCATTCCAGAGCAAAAGCGGCGCGATATAACGGATCGTAGTAACGCGATGCTCCCCGCCAGCCAATCATCGGGTTTTCTTCGTGGGGTTCAAATTGACGACCACCGAGGAGGTTGGCGTACTCATTGCTCTTGAAGTCTGACATCCGCACGATCACAGGGCGAGGATAAAAGGCTGCGGCAATCGTCGCGACTCCATGTGCGAGTTTGTCAACAAAGAAATCTGGCTTGTGGGGATAGAATAATGTCAGTTTGGCGATCTCCCGTTTGACATTGGCATCTGTGAGCAGATCGAAGTTTAGTAATGCTAAAGGATGGACTTTTATCTGGTTGGCGATGATAAATTCCAAACGAGCTAAACCAACCCCATCACAGGGAATCGCTGCTAGTCCCAGAGCTTCATCTGGGTTGCCCACATTCATCAGGATTTGAGTGTGGGTAGTGGGAATCTGGCTCAATTCAGTTTCGATCACTTCAAATGGCAATAAGCCATCATAAACTCGTCCGATGTCGCCCTCAGCACAGGAAACAGTCACCGCTTGCCCTGTAGCGATCGCACTGGTAGCATCACTACAACCGACGATCGCGGGGATG
Source organism: Synechococcales cyanobacterium PMM_0072 (assembly GCA_949127675.1). GTDB lineage: Bacteria > Cyanobacteriota > Cyanobacteriia > Cyanobacteriales > Chamaesiphonaceae > Chamaesiphon. The sequence goes on along the minus strand of CASBPY010000043.1, from coordinate 6,195 downwards.
CCCATTTCTCTGGCAATAATTGCCGCATGACAGGTACGTCCACCTTGATTGGTGACGATTGCGCCTGCCTTTTTCATAATTGGTTCCCAGTCTGGATCGGTTTTATTTGTCACTAATACCTCTCCCGGCTGGAATTCGGCGATTTGATGGACATCAAAAATCACTCGTGCTTGCCCTTGTCCGATCCGTTCGCCGACTGCGCTACCGATGGTTAAAGCGGGGAGCGTAGATTCATGGCTTGAGGTGAAGCGATAGTTGCGGAGAATATTGGCGGATTTCTGAGACTGGACTGTTTCGGGACGCGCTTGAACGATAAATAACTCTCCAGTTTCACCATCCTTCGCCCACTCAATATCCATCGGCGTGTATATGCCCCGCACTGCTGAATAATGATCCTCAATGATTACCGCCCATCGAGCCAGGGTGAGAATTTCATCATCATCGATCGCAAATTTAGCACGATCGGATTCAATCACGGGCAAGTTTTTAGTCAGTTTCGAGCCGCCCAGATCGTAAACCATTTTAATCGCTTTACTCCCCAACCGCTTTTGGAGAATCGGTCGAAAACCATCGGTGAGGGTGGGTTTAAACACCAGAAATTCATCTGGATTCACTGCACCCTGGACGACATTTTCACCTAATCCATAAGCCGCACAGATCGAGGCGGCATTTCTAAATCCGGTTTCAGGATCGATCGAAAACATCACCCCCGAAGCGGCTAAATCAGAGCGAACCATCTTTTGCACGCCCACCGAAAGATATACATTTAAATGGTCGAATCCTCGCGTTGTCCGGTAAGAAATCGCTCGATCGGTAAAAATAGAAGCAAAGCATTTATGACAGGCTTCTAGCACCTGTTTGACCCCGTGGACGTTTAGATAAGTCTCCTGTTGTCCGGCAAAACTAGCATCGGGTAAATCTTCGGCGGTGGCACTCGATCGTACCGCAACGTCCGTATTATGGAGACAATCTTCGACTAGATCGGGATGAATCGGAGCTAAAATATCGCAATCCGATCCAGAACCGCCATACAGAGAACAGAGTTTAGTATAAGCAGTCGCGATCGCCAGTTCTAATTCTTGCGGGAACGGCGTATTCAACATCAACGAGCGAGCCTGTTGTCCCCGCTGACGCAGATTTTGGAGATTATCTACATCCAAGTCTGCAAAAATTTGGTGAAGTTTAGGCTCTAGATCCGCTTGGGCGATGAAATAACGGTAAGCAGCCGCAGTGGTTGCAAACCCATTGGGTACATTTACGCCCTTGGGTGCAAGTTGCTGGATCATTTCGCCCAGAGAGGCATTTTTACCGCCTACCAATGGGATATCAGCAATGCTAACTTGATCAAACCACAGAATAAAGGCTTGGGCACGAGCTGGTTCGGGAATCGATCTGGGAGCGGTACTGAGCATAATCCAGTCCTCTAATGGCGATGAGCAGATTGTCGATATCTTCCAGTCTAGATCGACAATCTGGGGAACTTGTGAAGAAGATGAATTTCTTCAACTTTCATCGATCATGAGGATACAAGGCGAAAGTAACTGAATATTTATCTGGCTAACGTTCCGGTTGAGCGGCTGCTAGTAACCCCTCGGACTCAAAGAAGAGACTCGATCCGATCTGTGTGCAACGGAATTGTGATGCGGCGTTTCTACTAAAGGACTTCTTCAGCTAAAAGTTTTCCCTTTACCCGTTCATATTCATCTTCGAGCAGCCATTCTTGGGCAGCTTCATAGTTGGAGTGAGTGACTACGAGTTTATAGTCAGATGCAGGATTAAAAATACTACAACTGCCACCTCGATCGCCCACTAGCATGAGAATCTTCGGTGGGAAAAGAACTGGATCGACCCAGAGTTCCACAAACTTCCAGGTTTTAGCTTGTTCTACGAGGGCTGGTGCGTGGGATTGCATGATACTCACCTGTTGTTTTCACAATTTTGATCTCACCGTAATAAAGAGGGGTTTGGCTCCCATCTACTCTAATTATGTATCCGATCGGCTCAGAAAAATAGAGTCCATATCGTTCGTAATCATCGTCTTCATCCTCTATTCCGGTTCGCTCTCCGCCTGCAATAATAGCCTGAGTGACTCGTTTTAGGGTTTCGAGATCGTTGAATACGTGCGCTCTGCCTTCTCTTCGGAGCAGTCGTTGAACTTGAGGGGTATTAGGCAAATGGCGATCGCTCAGGCTAGATCGGAGATCGGGGGTAATATTTCGGTCAATTCCACTCATGGGATTGTCAGGCCGTATTTCACAGATCGCTTATAATCAATCCATTCTCGTATGTTTAGGAGTCTACATTATGTCTCTAGCTGAGTTAATTCCTTTGGTCAACAATATGAGCCAGTCAGACAAATGCTCACTCTTCAAACTCCTAGCCGCACAAATCCCAGGGGCTGAACTACAAGCTATCTTTTCTGCATCAGAGTACCCGATTTGGTCGCCCTACGAAGCAACAGACGCTGCAAGCATTCTGATGCAGATGATTCAGGACGATCGAGAGGCATCTACTCATGCCTGGCACGATCGAAATTACTCGCTTCTAAATTTAATATAGAAATACTGACGAATACGAACCGATTCGAGCCTCAAACACTGGAGTTATTGGATTTCTTTCCTCAACCCAACCTACAATCTGTCTAACGGCTTGCGTATTAGCGGACGGACTTGCAAAATAAGTGCAGCTATAGCGGTTTGATCCGTTCCGCTGCATACGCTGGTTATGCTCATCTGTTAGCTAGTAATTGCGGATGGGCGTAAACTCAAAACATGCACCAAAAGCATCATAGCATCGGTCAACCGCGACCTCAAAATCATTGAGAGTCTTCTCAAGCTCCTTCTCCGTAAACTTGACGTTCATATTTCCTGTATGGACGAATTCATTCCGATGCTCGACACAAGCCTCGATTGCATCATAAAGCGATTGTTTGCGACGGCGATATGGTTTGCGTAACGAACCAACCAAATCAAGTTTAGGATCAATGAGCTTGAAATTAGCGGCAATGATACTTGGACGCTGAAACGAGAATGTTTCGGCAAGTGCTTCTTCAACTGTACTCATACCCGCTGCAATCATTTCGAGGCGGTCTTGTGTTAACTTTGCCCGTTTCAAAGCAACCTCGCGTTGTGTTGAGTACCTGAGCGTAGCCGTGAAAGAAGATTTGAAATAATCCTCCCAGATCGCGACGAGATACGGAAGAATAAGATTGTTTGAGAACAGCCTGGGGTTCATCTCGTCAATGAATTGTATACCCGTTTCTTTTGTATTTGCTTGATCTAACCCTCTTTGTGACAAATAGATGCGAGGCTTGATCAACGCATTATTGAATCTCCATCGAGCCAGGAAACAACCTGACGAAACTGGCTTTGGTTGGGAGCCTTCTGGATGCCAGTACCTGTTGCGACCAGCGTCAGTAGTAAAGGTTCCCCCCAAGAGATCGCGAAGTAGCTTTAGTGTTCGATTCTGATGAATCAAATCCCAGTAGCTACGCCCCATTCGTGATCGCGTCGTTACAACAACTGGTTTCCCTTTGGCCTTATAAATATCGAGTTCAACACCAACGTACGAGCGATAATCAACAGTGTCGTACCACATGTACGAACCATATCGCTCTTCGATTGTGAAACTGTCAGAGACGCTCTTGTATCCTAGTAATTCTACGAGTTCTTGCGCTGCCTTGAGAGACGTTCCCTCGCCAAGCACGCTTTCAGATTCATAACTCATACCAGAGTGCTCTTTGAGGCATAATGTTTCTGCTGAGCGGCTGCAAGTAGCCTTTGCAACACAGCCAAGATCTCTCGTCAGTCCGCTCCAGCAGGGTTGTTAGGCGGCGGCAAGAGAGTTGTTAACACGGTCAATTTTTCCGAGCAACGTGGAAAGCAGAAAGATTTGAGAGTTGAATACGACCTGCAAAGTTTTTATCTATTTTTTGTTGCAATCCTTCAAACAAAGCATTTCTACTTTTTGCATCTAGCTCCAAGTATTGTGAAAAGGTACTCAATAGTGTCAAATACTCATCTACGTTGTATGTGACTTCCCATACAGTCTGTTCAAATACTACATCTTTAAATTGACCTGAACTGATGACTATTTGTTCAAGCTCGCTCAATTCTGCTTCATGGGTTTCTTTTCCTTTGTACTGAGACAGAGATGGAGCGTGAACTTGATAAACCTCCTGTAACGCTTGATAGACTTCATATGAAGGAATGGCTGGCACATTCCATAATAAAATGAGCGCACCATCGTCCTGTAATGTATTGGCTACTTTCGGATACGCAACTTCTGGTGGTATCCAATGAATCGAGGTGGCTGCTAAAACAGCATTAAACCTCTTCGCCTCTAGATTCCACTCCTCAAACGCGGTGGTTTGGATCTCGACTTTTGAGTACTTGGCACAATTTCTTCGAGCGATCGCGCAAAAGTCTGGGTTTGGCTCAAGGCAAAGCATTGAAAAACCTAGCTCGGCAAACGTAACTGTTGCAGTTCCAGGTCCACAACCTATTTCAAGGATAATCGCGTCGGAAGGAAGTTGAGTTAACTCGATAACTCGATCAATCAGCGCTTTTGGGTAGTGGGGGCGTGCCTTGTTGTAAGCTTCTGCTGCGGGAGAATACCAAGTCTTTCTCTGTTTCAAGTCCTTGTCAGAATAATGTTCGGTTATTTGTTCAGGCTCTTTCATCACTTCGCCTCATAAGTGTGTTTTGCCTAGCTTAACACTGCATTCTCATCACAATTTTCAGCCGCCTAACTATTTATTATACGGAAACTTTCCGCCTATTCCCTGCGAATCGGGATGATATCCAGAAAAATTTCGTCACAAAGCCTGATGTATCGTCGATCCTTTCCGTATATTATCCTAAAACAGCGTGATATTCAGAAAGTTTCTGGATATCACCCTAAATCGGGATATTATCTGGAAGTATAACTGTGACCGCAGATCCGCCACATAAAAATCTACTAGATTCTCCTAGCAGAGAGGCTATTGCTAGGGCAAACGCTCTGCTACCGCCAACGAGTTAGAGACGCGATTCGAGTCAAGCATTACTCAGGCAAGAACGTTATGAAAGTTTCTATTTTTAGTACCAAGTCATACGATCGCCAATTTTTCACAGCCGCCAATACTCAGCATCAACATGAGCTAACATTTTTAGAACCGCGACTAGATCGACAAACGGCTTGTCTCGCTACAAATGCAACTGCTGTTTGTGTCTTTGTTAATGATAAAGTCGATCGAGACACCCTAGAGTTTCTCGAACATCATGGTGTGAGTTTAATTGCATTACGTTGTGCGGGCTATAACAACGTAGATATACCAGCAGCAAAAGCACTGGGAATCAAAATAGTCCGAGTTCCTGCTTATTCACCCTATGCAGTTGCCGAACATACCGAGGAGCATTAATCGATACCAAGGCGATCATTGTCGCACTTAAGTCGGGTCAAATTGGATCGTTGGGATTAGATGTATACGAGCAAGAATCAGAATTATTTTTTGAAGATATTTCAGATCAGATTATCCAAGATGATACCTTTGCAAGATTAATGACATTTCCCAATGTGATTATTACTGGGCATCAAGCATTTTTTACTGAAGATGCCATGAGATCGATCGTTGAAATAACTTTATCGAATATCACGCAGATCGAGCATGGACAGATTTGTGAGAACAAAATTTAATATTTTACTTCCATTTGTATAATTGATCTGGAAATGTGAGCGTTAGCATTAGTCCTACAGAGCTACAGTCTTTTTTAGAGAAAATGCCTAATAAAGATGTAATTTCGGTAATAAATCCTGGTATTGGCAATCGATTACACCTCAATCCTCGATAGTCCTAAAGAGTTTTGTAGTAGGGGCAATTCATGAATTGCCCCTACCTTTTAAATTACTGGTTCTCGAAATGATTTTTTATCGTCAATATAAGCTTTGACTGCGAAATCAAGTACTGATTCGATCAAGTTAATTGCGCTCGAATAATCTTCCCGATCGGGTGATCTATTCAAATATTTAAAATAGACCGAATAAAGGTAGTAGCGGATCTTGTGTAGAACATATCTAACAGATAAATAAGCCTTGAATTCAAACTTAGAGTGAAAGAATTTCATAGCTTTGAGTTGAGGCACTTCTTCCGCTCTCCTGTTTACATCAACAGTTGTATCTAAATAGTCATTTGCCAATCTAATTAGAGCGTTAATG
>CASBPY010000042.1 GCA_949127675.1 Synechococcales cyanobacterium PMM_0072 | reverse complement strand
TAGGCAATGCCATTCATCTGGAAGCGATTTTGGGGGCGTTTGCTGCTGGATTGGTATTAGATGAAAGCGATGCGCGGAATGAGTTAGATGAGCTAATTAAACCGATCGCCGATTTACTCGTACCAATCTTTTTTGTAACTGTCGGCGCACGGGCAGATCTGGGCGTTTTGAATCCCACAGTGCCAGAAAATCGGGCGGGATTATTAATTGCCGTCTTTTTAGTCGTTGTGGCAGTAATCGGTAAATTAGTGACGGGTTGGGTAGTATTTGGTATCCCAGACGTTAACCGTTGGGCGATCGGGGTAGGGATGATTCCTCGTGGTGAGGTTGGCTTGGTGTTTGCCGGAATCGGTGCGGCAAGTGGCATTTTAGATAAGCCGTTGCAGGTGTCGATTATTATTATGGTGATTTTGACCACGTTTGTGGCTCCGCCATTTCTGCGTGTCGCTTTTGGTAAACCAGTAGAAACTATTCCTCCAGTTGAATCTACTAGTGAATAACTAACATATAGCGATCTTAAATGAGATGCGTAATCCCTAGAGGGCGGGCATGAAGCACCGCCCCTACGAAGGATTGGTATGGACAAGAATTGGTGCGTTGCGCTGCCCTTGATCACACACCCGAACCAATCTCTATTAATTAACAATAGTTATTATTGATTTTATGTTAGAAGCATTTACGTTAGCGACAATATTGTGTGGATTTATCGCTATTATCTTCAAACAGAATTTGGTAATGAAAATCTTCGCGATGGATGTAATGAGTACGGGAGTAATTGCCTACTATGTGCTGATTGCGGCGCGAGGTGGTGTATTTACCCCGATTATTGGGAATGCCAAGAATAATGGCACCTATGCCGATCCAGTTCCCCAAGCAGTGATTTTAACTGCGATCGTGATTGGGTTTTCGATTCAGGCTTTGATGTTAGTTGGGGCGATGAAATTAGCACAGGATCATCCTACGTTGGATACCCGTGAGATCGAGAAAGGAAATACTCCATGAATACGATTTCGATCGCTTGGATTGTCTTACCATTTATAGCTGGATTCAGCATTTTTTTAGTACCAAAACTCGATCGCTATCTGGCAATATTTGCAGCGATCTGTTCGATGGGATATGCGCTACAGCTTATAACTTCTCGATCGACAATCGCCCTTCAGTTACTCGATAATTTCGGGGTGACTTTATTAATAGATTCACTCAGCGGTTATTTTATCCTCACCAATGCCCTCGTCACTACTGCGGTGATTCTCTACTGTTGGCAAAGTGAGAAGACGGCGTTTTTTTATGGGCAATTAATTATCCTGCATGGTAGTCTAAATGCGGCTTTTGCCTGTACAGATTTTATCAGTTTATATGTGGCTCTGGAGGTGAGTGGCATTGCTGCGGCACTCTTGATTGCTTATCCCCGGACAGATCGATCGATTTGGGTAGCGTTGCGGTATCTGTTTGTCAGCAATGTGGGGATGTTGTTTTATTTAGTCGGCGCGGTGCTAGTTTATAAAACGCACCATTCCTTTACCTTTGCAGGTTTGCGGGGATCGCCGCCAGAAGCACTCGCGCTAATTTTTATGGGGCTGCTGACTAAGGGTGGGGTATTTGTCTCCGGCTTGTGGCTACCCATGACTCACTCAGAATCAGAAACGCCCGTTTCGGCGATGTTGTCGGGAATTGTAGTAAAAGCGGGGGTATATCCGCTGGTACGGTGTGCGCTAATTTTAGATGAGATCGACCCGATTATTCGAGTTTTCGGGGTCGGGACGGCGGTTTTAGGCGTTTCCTACGCGGTGTTTGAGAAGGATACCAAACGGATGTTGGCATTTCACACTGTTTCTCAATTGGGCTTTATGCTGGCGGCTCCTGAAGTGAGCGGATTTTATGCCCTGACACATGGCTTGGTTAAATCGGCATTATTTATGCTAGCGGGAGCTTTACCGAGTCGCAATTTTAAGGAATTACAGCATCACCCGATCGATCGATCGCTGTGGATACTCTTAGCAATTGCCGGATTCTCGATTTCTGGATTCCCCTTACTATCTGGGTTTGGGGCGAAGGTATTGACGATGAAAAATCTCTTACCGTGGCAAGAAATTGCGATGAATTTAGTGGCAGTGGGTACGGCAATTTCCTTTGCCAAATTTATCTTTTTGCCACACAAACCAGGTGTCAATACTAAGCCGATTAAGTTGGGATTTTGGCTGGCGATCGGTTTATTAATTGGCGGATTGATTGTAGCAAATGTTATCTATTTTGAGGCGTATGATGCTAAAAATACCATTAAAGCGATCGCGATTATTGCTGTAGGTTGGTTGGCTTATTTGGCGATCTTTAAGCGAACAGCAATCAAGCTACCGCGAATGTTTGAGCAATTTGAGGATTTAATCGGTGTGATGACGTTAGTGACAATTTTACTATTTTGGGCAACATTTGTATGAGTGGTTATCTAAACATCATTCTCCGACTAACTATTTGGTTGCTGCTGACATCCGATCTGAGCCTGGAAAATATCGCGATCGGGATTGTTATTTCTTTAATATTACCCCACACTCATCAATCGATTGGTACATTGCGAGATTGGCTCCAGGCAATAGGTAAAATTGTGATGGCAATTCCGACCGCCTATATCGAAGCGATCGAAATGATTTTTCGTCCCCATCAAGCTGAAGATATCGTAATCGAAAGGGTGCCGCCAAATCGATCGTCTGGGCTAATATTTCTAGATATATTTGTGATTACTTTTACACCCAAAACTATTGTTTTTAAATATCACCAAGATGGTGGCTATGAAGTTCATCGAGTTAAACGGAGAAAAAATTCATGAATTCAAGCTTGAATTTGATCTTGATGCTGATGATTGTGGCGATGTTAATTCCCATCTATGCAGCTTGGCAAGCCAACGATGTTTGGCAAAAAATGTTGGCATTAGCCAGCGTATCTAGTAAGGCATCGATGATCATTTTGGTTGTATCCGTCTTACGGGATGATTGGATGATTGGGGTAGTTGCTACGATCGTCTTGAGCGTGGGCAATGCTGGGTTTATGATTCTCGCACATTTACTCAAACGGATGGATCACTCATGATTGATATGCTCAGTTATTTTTGCATCGGTGGTGGAATTATTTTCTGGTTTTGGGGAACTTTGCCCCTATTAGGCAAGCGATCGGTATTATTTAAGTTGCACAGTCTATCAGTCTCAGATACCCTCGGCTCGATGGCGATCGTGTTTGGATTGCTACTAAAACTCCCCAGTGAATGGCAATTACTGATATTAGCGATTATCTCGTTGGCAATTTGGAATACGATGTTGGGCTATGTATTAGCCTATTGTGCGAGTAGTCAGGAGGACTTATGACAGAGCCTTATATCTATGTGATCGTCGCCCTATTGCCCATCACTGCGCTGATGTTAGTCTTTCAGTCTAATCCCTACAATGCGCTGATTTTGCGCGGTATTCTCGGTGCCATCGCTGCCCTGATTTATGCAATTCTCGGCGCGGCAGATGTCGCTCTAACCGAAGCTTTGATGGGTACTTTACTCTCAATTTCCCTGTATGCGATCGCGGTGCGATCTTCAATGGTGGTAAGGGTGGGCATCTTGGAAAGCGAGACTACACTGGATTCTGCCCTGGAGAAGATCCGACAAGGAGTTATCGACGATCTACGCACGATTTTTAGCAAACATTATCTCAGGCTCGAACTCGTTGATTATGACGAT
>CASBPY010000041.1 GCA_949127675.1 Synechococcales cyanobacterium PMM_0072 | reverse complement strand
GTTGAATACATCTTGAAGTGCTAGCACTTTTCCTGACAGAGCATCTAACCAATCTGGAATCGGTAGAAATTGAGAAGCAATATATTTAGTAGCGGCTTGGTTATAGACACTCAAATCTCGGAAAGATTGGACTTCTCCATAGCCTGCAAGCAAGACTGCTACACGCCCTTTAGTTTGGGTGGAAAGGGTCAATTGGGATTGTTGAATCATCATGGAATTCTTCCTATATTTCTTTAGTTATTTCTTTAGTGAGAGGGAGTTTGGAACTGAATGTAGAAATAGCAGAGATTAATATTAAAGCGATCGCCATCGTTACGCCCGTCACCACAATCAGTGGAGTATCAATCTGCCGAATCGCGATCGCAATTAATGCCCAAATAACCACAAGAGAAAAGGCGATGTCATGGCGTTGGCTGGTGACAAAAATAGCGATCGCCGAGCAAACGAACATCATTAGGGCTGCCCAAGCTGGTGGAGCGATGCCCCAACCGTCCCAGTTGAGACTGTAAAGTGAGAGCGAGATATTTACCACCGTGGCAACCGTAATCCAGCTCAGATAAATGCTGATGGGGATTTGCAGGAACCATCGTTCTGAGGGTGAAATTTGCTGTTGACCAATTCCCAGATTTTGATAAACGCCAATTAGCGGTAGCAAGATTCCGAGCATGGCGATCGTGGACAGCGGAAAGAGGCGGGCAAGGAATAAATAGATCCAAGCGCATTGAGATAGAGAAGCCAAAATGAATAGGTAGCCACTGCTTTGCAAGCTAGGATTTTGGCGTTGGGAGGGTTGGAACTGGTAGATCGCAAAAGCGATGAGACCAAGATAAATTACTCCCCAGATGGCAAACGCATAGTCGGCTGGGATGATTTGTACAGAAGTAAAAAGAATATTGGAAACTTCGCCCATCGGCATCCCGTTAAGCGGGAAGATGTTGTTGAAGATCGTATTGAAGGCAATGCCACCGAAGATTACAGCAAATGTCAGGATTTGCCGCAGTCGATCTCGGTCGAACGATTGCTGGGTAGAAAGTTTCATAGGTTTTGAGCAGCTAATAAAGTCAGCTTTTTATAGGTTGTGAATTACAGCAGTTTTTGGGTTTATTTGATGAATGGTCAGATTTTCCTAAAATTGTTAGAACTGAACAAGCAGCATGAGCAAGATAAATCAGCGTCAATGCTTTGATTTCAAACTCGTAAACACCAACCACAACCCTAGTAGACTGGCAACTGCAAACAAACCATTACTAAGAAGTATCAATTCGGACGAGGATTGCTCGGTCGAGATGAACGCCGCTCCAATAATTAAGGCGCCAATGATTAATCCAGACGTGAGCCGATTGGCAACATTTTCCAGCGTTGCCCGTAGATCGTTCAGATCCTGAAGGTGGAGATTTAGGCGAAATGTTTCATTGCTTAACTGGTCTAGTAAAAACTCGACTTGACGCGGTGCTTTCAGTGATAGCTGCTTCAACTCCAATCCAGTTTTTAGTAGCGATTGCAGGGGATTATCCCCGATTAACTGTTGTCGGAATATATCTGACATCAAGGGCTTCATTTCATCGGAAATGTTAACAGAATTATCAAATTGTCGTCCCGTTCCTTCTAGGTTAGCGATCGATTTTGCTAACAAGCCAATGTTAATTGGTAGTTGTAAGTTATTGGTTCGGGCAATTTGCATAATATCCTGTAGTGCTGAACCCAGATCTAACTCCACTAAACTCAAACCATAGAACTTCTTCAATAGATTTTCATAATCAGTTTGAATTTGCCGCTTTTCAATGGGTTTAGACGGATCGAGGGGGCTTGCGAGTTGTATCGTCGCCTGAGCGCAACGTTCGGCATCGTGATCGAATACAGCGAGGAGCAATTCTACCAGCGATTCCCGCAGAGTGGGGTTAAGTGTTCCCATCATCCCGCAGTCGAGAATCGCGACTCGACCATCCTGTAAAATGAACAAATTGCCAGGATGTGGATCGGCATGAAAAAAACCATCCACCGCATATTGCTGCAAGAAGGCACGAAAGATTTGGCGGGTGAGATCGTGCCGTTCTGCTTCAATATCTCCATGGAAATTTTGTCCGTGAAGTTTTGCTGTGAGAATTGATACACCATCCAACCACTCCAGTACTAAAATTTTGGCACTGTTTAACTCAAGATAAACCTTCGGTACAATAATCCGCTTGGGGTCGAACCACTTTCCTTTAGCTAGATTTTCTCGCAATCGCTCTGTAAAGTTGGCTTCCTGAGTAAAATTAAGTTCATTGTGTAGGGATTGAGCGAATTCATCGGCTAACATTACCAAGTTAAAGCGTTTCCCAATTTCAGTCCCCGCAAGTTTAACAGCAATTCGTTTCAGAACTGTCATATCTTCAGCAACAGTAATCTCAATGCCAGTGAATCTTTACGGCTACTGGCTGCCCATTTTTGAGCGTGGCGCGATGCACCTGGGCGATCGAACCAGCGGCTACTGGCACCTGATTAAAATCGGTAAAATCTTCTGATAGCGATCGCGGTAAATTCTGGTTCAAGACTGGCTCTATTTCGTTCCAGTCTAAAGCGGGTACATTCGACTGGAGATGACTCAGCGCATCAATATAGGGAGGGGAGAGTAGATCGGGGCGTGTGCTGAGGAGCTGCCCAAATTTGACAGCAACTGAGCCGAGATCGATGAGTACGGCACATAAAATATCTGGCATTGGCGCGTAGTGCTGTTCGCTCTGCCCTAGGGTAAGCATCTGGTGCAAATATTTCCAACCATGTTTGAGTAATACGGCGATAACTTCTCGTTCCCGTTGCTGAGTATTAATAGTTGATGTCTCGGTCATTATTTTTATTTGCTACCTCAAAGTGATTCCGGTCAAAGTGCTACTTTTTTCTAAACATCAAAACCGACCATTGAGGTAGATTGATGTACAGGTGCCATCGGGTTGGTTGGACATTGGATCGATTACCATAATTCCCCGAATCATACCAACGGTCATAAATCAGCGGCAGTATGATTCTGAGAATGGCGATAGTAGACAACGGAAAGAGGAATAAATAAATAGATCCAAGCGATTCCTAACAAGGAAACCGAAAAAGTTTGTTTAGGTCTACCTAACTGCTGCGGTTTTAGGTGATGTGGCTTTAACTGACACAGATTTATCTGCATCTAATCTAGCTGCGATCGCTTCTAAAACTGACTCTTCTGCTTCATCAATTGCCGCCATCGCAACCGCAATTCCACTAGCAGCATGATCTTCAGCCCGAACTGCGCGACGGTTAAGATGTTCAGTTTCCCGTTTTGTTTTCCAATCATCAACCTTTGACATCACCTCAGACTCTTTCTCTGTTACGAGATGGGCAAGCTTTGTGCGGTAGGTAGC
>CASBPY010000040.1 GCA_949127675.1 Synechococcales cyanobacterium PMM_0072 | reverse complement strand
CTCTAATATCGACGATTCGCTATTTCCAATTGCGGGTACCCTAATTTGCTTTTACTTGCTGTTTCTGCCCAAAATAGCCTCGATTGCTGATATTTCCACTTCGTTATTTGGACTGTTCTATAGTGGCTATTTACCGAGTTACTGGATTCGGTTGCGGGTAGGATTGGATCCCCTGACAGCACATTCATTTCCATTTAACACTGATTGGTCACAATTCCTACTAAATTTCGATCTAAGTACGCTCCCCCGTGCGTTCACAATCACCGCGCTTTCCTTTATGTGCATTGCAGCGGCAGATATTGGGGCTTATTTATTTGGCAAATGGCTAGGGCGCACGCGATTGTCACCAATTAGCCCCAACAAAACTGTTGAGGGGGCATTTTTTGGGACGATGGGGAGTGTTTCTGTTGCCACAATCGGCGCATGGGGCTTGCATTGGCACCATTGGTTAATCGGTGGTGTCGCATTGGGCAGCTTGATTGGGATGACTAGTCTACTGGGCGATTTGACAGAATCGGTGATGAAGCGAGATGCTGGAGTGAAGGATTCGGGGGACTCGATTCCTGGGCATGGCGGTATACTCGATCGCACTGATAGCTATATCTTTACGGCACCGCTGGTTTACTATTTTGTGAAGTTGGTTTTACCTTTGATTTAGTCCACATTCAGCAGGTTAGATGTTATGGTTAGTTCGATCGTCAGATTAGGAGCTACTCATGATTTCTTCTCCACTCTTCACACCAGAATTAGCTCAAATCGACTCCAAACTGCCGAGTATCTGTGGACAGGAAGCTGAAATTAACCAAGCCGTCAACCACACCGAAGTAGTATTTCTCCCTACCACCAATCTGCGACTAGCCGATATGACGGCTGGATTTGCTTGTGCGCTCCACATGCACCAGCCCACAATTCCGGCTGGCTCTCAAGGCGAATTGATCGGGCATCTCCAATATATGTTCGAGCATCAAGGTGAAGGTGATAATCATAATGCGGGTGTCTTTGCCTGGTGTTATGCCCGAATGGGTGAATTTATTCCCGATTTAGTTGCTCAGGGTTGTAATCCTCGGATCATGCTCGACTATTCGGGCAACCTGTTGTGGGGATTGGAGCAGATGGGGAGAAATGACGTACTAGATCACCTCAAAAAGATCACCTGCGACAAACAGTATCAGCCTTATGTCGAGTGGCTGGGGACAATGTGGAGCCATGCGGTGGTTCCTTCCACACCTACCCCCGATATCAAATTACAAATTCAAGCATGGCAACAGCATTTTGCAGCCATCTTCGGGATTGAAGCACTGCGACGAGTCAAAGGTTTCTCACCTCCAGAGATGCACCTGCCCAATCATCCCGATGTTTTGTACGCATATATTAAAGCCCTCAAAGAATGCGGCTATCGCTGGTTGATGGTACAAGAACATTCCGTCGAACAGCTTGATGGAGAGAGTCTGACTCAAGATAATAAATATCTCCCCAATCGCTTAGTTGCCCGAAATTCTCACGGCGAAACCATTAGTATCACCGCATTGATTAAAACTCAAGGCTCAGACACTAAATTAGTCGCCCAAATGCAGCCCTATTACGAAGCCAAAAGTCGCGGCAATCAGCAACTAGCTGGCAAAACAATTCCTTGCCTCGTCACCCAAATTGCCGACGGTGAAAATGGTGGCGTAATGATGAATGAATTTCCCCGTGATTTTCCTCGCCCGTGGCAAGAAATCAAAGGTCAAACTCATGGCGTATTTGGTTGTAATGGTACTGAGTATTTAGAACTACTAGAAACTGTAGGCATTACCGAAGCAGACTATCCAGTTTGTCAGGCAGTTCAACAACACAAAATCTGGAAATTAGTCAATCCCGAACAATCCGATCTTAAGTCAGTAGAAAATGCGATTGCTGCATTAAAAAAAACCGACCATAAATTCCACATGGACGGTGCCTCATGGACAGATAATCTCAGTTGGGTACAAGGCTATGATAATGTCCTCGAACCGATGTATCAGCTCAGTGCCCTATTTCACCAAAAGTTTGATCCACTAGTAGCAGCAGATCCAACCGTCACCACTCGATCGGATTATCAAGCTGCATTACTGTACAATCTTCTCGTCCAAACTAGTTGTTTTCGCTACTGGGGACAGGGCACATGGACTGAATATGCACGGGAATTATATCGACGTGGATTAGAATTAGTTAATTAATTGATAATTGATAATTAATAATTAATAATTACTGTTTGTTATTAGAGCCTTTACCTAATAAAATAGCTAGGTTATTAGGGTGGGGATTCAGATCCTATCCTAATAAACTAGCTATCAATTATCAACTAAGTAGCCAGACACAATTAAATATAAAATATCATGTAGGGTGGGCACTGTCTTGTCTCTCTCAACCTGGAGGGAACCTCCAGAACGAGAGGACGCTGCCCACAGTCAGGGTTTACACCTATTTCTATCTTACAAATATTTGTACCTACCTACTCATCAACTATTTAACCTTCTTCTGTTGCTACTGCTTCTGTAGAAGCTTCACCTTCAGTTGTAGTTTCTTCCGTGGCTTCTGATTCTGCTGATTCTGCTGCTTTGATTACTGGAGGTTTAGCTTTGCTGGGTTTTGGACCTCTCATCAGAGCGAGATTTTCAGGTGCTCTGGGTTCATCTCGCTTGTTGGAGTCTCTTCTGCTACCTTTATCTGCACCACCTTTGGAGCCACCCTTTTTAGGGGCTTCGGAAGATCTGGGGGTACCGTCGCCCTCAACTGGGGGATTTTGACGATCGGCTTTCTTGATTGGACGGTCTACCATTGTTCGGTTTTGAATTACTATTGGTATCTTAGCTTGTCAGGGCACAATCTCTCAGATCGATCTGCAACATCTCAAGATCTGGATCTACTTTCTCATGGTGCCCATAAATGAAATCTTCTGCACTATTGTTTTTAACATTACTTTGCACAAAGTTGATTTCTAGATAGGTTTTCCCTATACTGAGACCCGATGCATGACAAAGTAGAACGAATTGAATCGGTAAAAGCAGGTAGCCTGAGTGGGATTATCGCAGGGATTGGCTATGTGGCGATCGCGATGATCGATCGATTGATGTTACCAGAATATTCACGATCTTTGATTAGTCTAAGCTTAGAAGCTGCAATCTCGATCATCACTGGCTTTCTGTTCGGTGTCACTTATCGTTATATCATTCGGACCGATCGCAATGACCATCTCAACTCTGGTGCGGTATTAGCTTTTGGTTTGGTGCGTGGTTTAGCTCAGATCGATGTGAGTAAATTTGAGCTATCCCAAGTCTGGCTGAATGGGTTGATAGTAGGCAAGAGTATTTTATTATTCTCCATCGCTCGTTACGCGATCGATTTTGGACTTGCAGCAGGTTGGGTTCGACCATTTTCACAACAAATTGATGCTTCGCGGCACGAGGGCTAAATATGACTACTGATGCATTATTCGATCGACTCAAACATCCTAATCCAAATTTACGCGATCGAGCGATGATCGAATTGGTTGAGAATTGTGATGAGACGACGATTCCGCGATTGATTGAGATTCTTGATGATTCAGACACTACTTACCGACGTGCAGCCGTAAAAACGCTTGGGGTGATCGGCGTTGATACAGTACCATTTTTGGTAGCACTGATGGCAACTAGTGATAATGTGACGGTTAGAGGTAGTGCGGTGAAGGCGATGGCACAGGTGATTCTCAACTATCCTGAGCTAACTTTTCCAGCGGCAGGATTGGCATGTTTGACAGCCTCGATGAGCGATCAAAATCCCGTCGTCAGTATTGCAGCGGTGATGGCATTGGGTGAAATGGGTCCGCCAGCTTTTGAAATTTTGGTGGCAGAATTGAATACAACAGATAATATTGCGCTGCAAGTAACTTTAGTTAATACCTTGGGTTCTTTGGGCGACAGACGGGCGGAAGCAATCTTAATCGCCGCAAAAGATGACGAGAATCGCGATCAATATGTACGGGAATTGGCGACTAGTGCCTTGTCTCGCTTGGATACCACGATTAATTATAAAGAAATGAGAGCAGGGCGAGGGAATTAAATAGTTGAGAGTTGATAGATTTGTAGATTTGTAGGTTGGGTTGAAGAATGAAACCCAACATCCCTGGAGCGTTGGGTTTCATTCTTCAACCCAACCTACGCATGAATGGTGCTCATAACGATGGTGTCGGCACAACTGCGGGAGATTTGGGCGCAGGTGATGGCTTAATCGATTTAGGTGGTGCAGCGGGTAGTGTGGCAACGCCTGGCACCTTCTTGAGCGCGACAAATATATCGAACCGATTGCTAGATTCATCGAAGATGGCACTAGTCACCCCCAGACTTTTTACGGCTTGAAATCCAGCTCTAACTTCTGGTGAAATATAGGGTAATGGTAAATTTCCGGCGTTAATTGTCCGATCGACATCAATGAAGAATTGACCGTTATGAGGGTCTAAATTTGATCGAGTGGATTGTTGAAATAGGGCCGTATCAGATAGTCTTGATTTGGGCTGGGGCACGAAGGTATTGGCGACAGGCGCACCCAGGGTCAGGAAAGCCAGATCACGATCGAGCCAGCCGTGGGTAGTTCTAGCTGCACCGAGCGGAGAGACCCATTCGATTGCTTCTTTACCGCCAATTTGAACTTTTTTGATTTTAAATGTCTGGGACACTTTAGTATCTAGCTTAGTAAAGGCTTTTTCGGCAGCAGATCGATCGTTAGCTTGTTGGAGGATGACCAATCCCGCCCCTAGTTCTGTATCGACTTGATCTGGTTTGGGTACCATTGCGATCCCAAATGGCCCTTTACTCCAGTTGAGAATTTCTGAATCCAAGCTTAATCCCGTCGCATTATCGAGACTTTTCACCAATTCGTTAGGATTAAGAGGTGCCAGAGGGTTGGCATCTGCTTCGCGAGCATAGTCTTGCCAGAGTCGTTGTAAGTTACCACCTGATACCATTGCCAGAGTATTTGCAGGCAGGTTTTCAGCCATGTTTTGACCTTGATTTTCTACTACCAATTTCTGCTTGGCATCAGGCTTGAGCCACGAAATCCCTTTCCAGGCAATTCCTTCTGTATCTAGGGTGGCGTTTGCAGCAATTCCCTGTTGGTGCTGGATTTGGGCTAATTTAGCTGGTTCTAGCGTTTGGGGCGAACTAGCTGCACCCACAGCCATCGCCACTGGCACGTTCATGTATATTTGGGCAAATGGTCGATCGATCTCAATCTCGGTCAATGCTTTGGTATAACCTGGAACTGTCAGCAGTGATTTACCACCTTGCTGGGTATCGATTACTCGTTCCAAGCCAGATCGATCGGTGGTAATCACCACATAATTATCAACGATCGCGAACGCCATCGTCCCTACCTTCCGTTTAAATTCCCTAATGGCGACTCCTTTATAGTTACTTTCGACCAAATTAGCATCGATCGGGGTTTGATGCTGTTCTACGACCTGCTGGGCAGCACCTCGATCGCCGATCGGCAAGATGGCAATTGTCTGTTTGACGGTAGCTTGTGTGGGGACAGATTTGTCGAGTGTAGCACTTGGATTGTCTAAGTAGCCTAGTAAGATTTGTTTACCAATCCACGGTTGGATATCTCGCTGGTAATCGTAACCATAATGAGTCAAAAAATCAGTTTGAAATTTGGTGATTTGCTGTTGAAATACTCCTCTGCTCTCAGGAATCCCAAACTCAGTAAATTTCTGCCATCGCTGGGCATCGGTAGAAATCGAGACTGAAAAGAAGGTGTCTTGGGGCAATAAACTCATGCCATTGCTAGTATCTAACGTACCAGATCTACCCGACAATAATTTCCAACAGCCGATCGCCATTAACCCTACTAACAAAGTTGCCGCGCCAGTTCTGGCTAATTTTTTGCGTTGTTTTTGTTTGACTGTCACAGTTTTTAGCTTTGTCTTTGTCTTATCGCGGGGCATTTTACTTGGCATCTCAGTCTTGATATTTAGAGAGTTGGGGTTTTGGGCTGTGGAAATTGGGGTTTGAGATCGCCATAGTCCCGTGGCATACTGATGATTTAGCGATCAATCCTTACTAAAATCATGTCTTCTGTTGGTAAACCTACGAATTCTGACCTGGCTGATCTCACTACCTGCACTTTTGAAACAGTTAGTGTAGATAGTAATGGTGAAATAATTGTACGTCAATCAGGTTCAGCTTCAGGTCTGATTAAAAGATTGGCTGTCGATATTTGCCTCGATTTGGTACTAATTCCTGGTGGTACATTTATGATGGGCGATGACAGACATCATCAAGATGAACAACCGATCCATCAAGTTACGTTATCACCTTTTTACATGGGTAAGTACCCAATTACTCAGGCTCAATATCGATCAATCATGGGCGATCATCTTGAGAGTGGATTAGGCGCGGATTATCCAGCCGAAAAAATTAATTGGGATGATGCGATCTCCTTCTGTACTAAATTATCTCAACAAACAGGCAAACAATACAGTCTCCCCAGCGAAGCTCAGTGGGAATATGCCTGTCGCGCTCAAACAACTAGCAATTTTCACTTTGGCGATACGATTACTCCCGATCTAGTCAACTACAACGGTGAGTATCCCTACAATGGTGCGCCCATTGGTCAAAATCGCGCCCAAGCAACACCTGTAGGTACTTTTCCCGCAAATCAGTTTGGACTATACGACATGCATGGCAATGTCTGGGAATGGTGCCTAGATCAATATAAACCAAACTATCTCACCGCACCCATTGATGGGGGCGCAGTGGTAGATGATCTCTCGTCAGCAGCTAGTGCCAAGCGAGTCATGCGCGGTGGCGCGTGGGATTATGTTGCCAAAGGTTGTCGCAGTGCCGTGCGCTGTAGTCTAGATTCAAACCTACGCATGAATGGTTGTGGTTTTCGGGTTGTGAGTACGGTAGACTAAAAGTCCTTGGTTCTAGTGGGAAACAGCCATTTTAGAGGTAACGGGGAAAGTTTGGTGAAGATCCAACACTGTCCCGCAACTGTAAATCAATTCTCGATCGAGAATTGATAAGTCAGGATGCCCGCCAAGCTCAATATAATCATCTGTGCGAGTTACGCAGACTAAAACTAAGATGGCGAGAAAAATTCCCGTTACTGTGATTACTGGATTCTTGGGTAGCGGTAAAACTACGCTGATTCGGCATTTGCTCACCCACAATCAAGGGCGACGCATTGCCGTAATTGTGAATGAATTTGGCGAACTCGGTATCGATGGTGAGTTATTGCGCTCCTGTCAAGTTTGCCCCGATGAAGAAGTTGAAGCCCCAGCTAATATCGTCGAGTTAACCAATGGCTGCTTGTGCTGTACTGTTCAAGAAGAATTTTTGCCCACGATGCAAGCTTTAATTGCCCGTCGGGATGATATTGATTGCATCCTAATCGAAACTTCCGGCTTGGCATTACCCAAGCCCCTAATTACTGCCTTCAGGTGGCCAGAAATTCGGACAGCAGCCACGGTAGATGCGGTGATTACAGTGGTTGATTGCGATGCGGTGGCAGATGGCAGGTTTGCCAACGATCCGGCTGCTGTAGACGCACTGAGGCTGGAGGATGAGAATCTAGATCATGAGACTCCATTGCAGGAGTTATTTGAGGATCAGTTAGCTTGTGCGGATTTAGTGATTCTAAATAAATCTGACTTGGTAAGTCCAGCCCAATATCAACAAACGATCGATCTGATTAACCAAGAGCTACCTCGATCGGTCAAAATAGTTACTAGTGATCGGGGAATCGTAGATGTAGAGACAATCCTAGGACTAAATGCCGCAGTAGAAGATCATTTAGAAGATCGTCCCAGTCATCACGACACGGAGGAAGATCACGATCACGATGATGATATTAACTCAATTAATCTGGTACTCGATCAAGCATTTGATCCCGAACAATTACGCCACAAATTAGAACTTCTCGTCAAAGAGCAAGAAATCTATCGAATCAAAGGATTTGTATCTGTCCCAAATAAACCGATGCGGCTAGTAATTCAAGGAGTCGGCAATCGGTTCGAGCAATTCTACGATCGACCTTGGCGCACCGATGAACGAAGACAGACTAAGCTAGTATTTATTGGCCAATCGATCAATCCTGGCGTAATTGCAACAGCTTTCTCCGAACAGGTTGCAGCTAGGTAAATAGAGGAGATTATTGGGTTGTCTCCAGAAGGAGAGGCTCCGCCAACATTCTTCAACCCAGCCTACAAATATATCTACAAATTTGTCAAACCCCCGCCCTAAGATAAATTTATTTAAGAATTAAATTAGTTTAAAGATATTGAATTAGCTGTTCACTATCCACTATCCACTATTCACTAATTCATGAATATTCCCCGTTTACATCCAGATACGATCGAAGAAGTCAAAGCTAAAGTCGATATTATTGATGTCGTCGGGGAATATGTCGTTCTCAAAAAACGAGGGAAGGATTATCTGGGTACCTGCCCATTTCACCAAGAGAAATCGCCAAGTTTCTCGGTTAGTCCAACCAAGCAGATGTATTACTGCTTTGGGTGTCAGGCAGGGGGAAATGCAATTAACTTCATGATGGAGTTGGGCAAGCAATCTTTTACAGAGGTTGTCTTAGATCTGGCGCGGCGATATCAAGTTCCAGTAAAAACATTAGAACCAGAACAACGCCAGGAATTGCAGCGGAGATTGTCTCAGCGAGAGCAGTTGTATGAAATCCTCGCGATTACGGCTAGCTTTTATCAGCACGCTCTCAATCAGCCCCAGGGCGAGAAAGCACTCAACTATCTGAAGATCGATCGAGCTTTTAGTACTGAAACAATTCAGGATTTTAAACTTGGATATTCCCCTTCTGGCTGGGAAACTTTATCAAACTATTTAATCGAACAAAAACATTTTTCACCCCAATCAATTATTGCAGCCGGATTAATTATTCCCCGCAAAGATGAGACTAGCTACTATGATCGATTTCGCGATCGATTAATGATTCCGATTCTGGATTTGCGCGGGCGAGTAATTGGTTTTGGTGGTCGCACATTGAGCGATGAACAGCCCAAATATCTTAACTCACCAGAAACAGAATTATTCGACAAGGGCAATACTTTGTATGGACTCGATCGAGCTAAAGATAGTATTAGTAAAACCGATCGAGCTGTAGTTGTCGAGGGCTATTTTGATGTGATTGCCCTCCATGCTGTGGGGATTACTAGCGCAGTTGCCGCACTAGGTACAGCATTGAGTTCGGCACAGGTAAAGCAATTAGTTAAGTTTACCGAGTCCAAACAAATTATCCTCAATTTTGATGCGGACAAAGCTGGAAATATTGCGGCAGAACGAGCAATTGGAGAAGTTACTGAGCTGGCTTATCAAGGACAATTACAGCTACGCATTCTCAATTTACCAACAGGTAAAGATGCTGATGAGTTCTTACAGAATAATAGCCAGGCAGACTACATAAGTCTATTAGACAATGCTCCATTATGGCTAGATTGGCAACTTGATAAAGCCATTGAAGGACAGGATCTCACTCAAGCAGAACAGTATCAAGCTGCAACTCAAAAAATCATTAAGTTGCTGCAAAATATCACGGATCTGACTACACGCATCCACTATTTGCAGAAGTCAGCAGGATTATTAAGTGCGGGTGATGCACGGATGATTCCGCTATTATTCGAGAATTTACAAACTGCGATCAAGGGCTTAAAACCCCTACAAGAACAAAGATCGATAGTAACGAATTCATCTGCAAATAGGTTTACTAAGCCTCATCAATCTCAATATTCAGCACCACCAGAATATAACGATCCAATTGAATCCGATCTTGATGAAGAACCTGTCGAGATTGCGCCCATTAGTATTCATCCTAGCCAAAGGTTGATCGAACAAGCAGAGGGTTTACTACTGCGGATTTACTTACATTATCCCATTCATAGATTAACAATTATCGATGAGTTAGATTCTGCAAATCTAGTATTTACATTAGCTCACCATAGTTTCTTATGGCAACAGATTGTAGATCGATCTTCATTAAATCATCAGCAAGATTCCTCCCAAGAAGAGATTGATTATTTAGACGATCGATTAATGGCTAAAATACAAGATTCAATCACAGAACATCCAGCTAGAGCTAATCAAATCAAGCATTTATTTAATTTAGACGAGCACACCGCCGAGGAAATTCAGCGTTCTCCATTAGTATTGCGTGCAGCAATTGCCTGTTTGGAAAAATTTGCCTGTGAGCAAAAGCGTAAGTACTATTTGAATAAACTCCAAAGTAAAGATCCAGAAGATCTAGCTAAAAAAATTGAATACTATCAGTTATTTACCACCACTCAGCAGCGACTTCAAGAATTAGCACAGCAGAGAAATGTGACTATCAATGATCTAATCTCTTTTATCTAAGTATTAGTTGAGTTTTGCTCCGCGCAATCCAACCTCCGAATTATCAATTATTAACTATCAATTATTCTCCGATGGAGAGGCTCCGCCAACAATTAATTAAGCACATTCTAATGTTTCTCTAGTTTCTCTACCCGTAGTTGGGTTAGTACCTTTAGCAACCTTGCACAACTTCAGTTGTACATCTCTGCGGAGCAATACATCAGTAAAATCTGCACCATCGATGATTGCACCATCAAAGTTAGTTACCGAGGTAAATGCACCAACTAAAATCGCATTAGTCAAATTGACGTGGGTGAATCGAGCTGTATCTAGGAGCGCGTTAGTGAGGTTTGCCCCAGTCATGTCTGCTGAATCAAAATTACCACCGATAAAGCTCACTCCAGTCATGTTGGCATTTACAAACTTACCATTTCGCACGCTGGCTTGAGTAAACTCAAAAGTAGTTAGATCCTTATTAGAAAAATCGGAACTATTAGGTAAAGTTGCTTTCGTGAAATCGTCTGCTAGTGCTGCTTGAGAATAGCTACTTATCGCCATAAATGACAGAGCAACCAGTAATACAGGCAACAACCAGCCCATCACCATCCGACGAAAACTTAACTTCATTATTATTAGTGCTAATTAATTTTAGTCTCTATTGCTACTAATCTTAGCATTTCTGGCGATCGCCACAGCGGGCGTTGCACTAGTGTCTGATCAAATCTAGCATCCGCCCCCAACCAACCTTTCAACTCTATATCATTCATCTACTCAACTTTAGATTAGGCAACCTAAATATTCGCCTTCATCAATTATGCGGATTCAGATGGTGATCTGCCATCACGAGGAATACTGAACTTTGGCTAGAGTTTAGATGGCTCCTATCAACAGCTTGAGAAATCGACATCCGTGAGATCACTGAAATTATCGGTTCCAGTGCTCCAGAATAGAGCGCGTAACTTGATCTGCATGTGTTTGAACCAAATCATGATCGGCTCCATCAATAATTACCAAACTAGCTTGGGGAATCTTTTCGGCATAGGTTTGGGAATGCCACAAGGGAATTGTGCCATCTATTTCACCTGCAATTACTAATGTAGGCACAGTGATGGAGTGGATCTCATTTTCGACTGTATCAACTGCATCTTCGGGGTTTAATCGATCGATTAAAATTGACCTAGCGGCTGGTTGTGTTGCAATTGCCTTTCTTGCTTCAAGGATTGTGTTAAAAGATTTACTTTGACCTGCTAATTTGGCAAACGGAGCAATAAAATTTAGTACTAGCTCAACTAAAGGTGTCTGCCACAATAATAATGGTCGAAGATGATCGTAACGTCCAACAAAGCTATCATCTCTAATTCCTGCTGGAGCTACAAGGATCATTCCAATTAAGTGCGAATTTAAAATTGAATGGTCGCTTGCCGAAATAGCATAAGCAGCCGCCATCCAAGCACCATAAGAATAACCGACTAGATAGAATTCGGATATTTTCTTGACAAGTAGAAACTCTCGTAAGAAATCAACTTGATGTTCGATCAAATAACGAATATCAGGCTTAGAAGAATCACCAAAACCTAGTAATTCCAAGCAGATACAACAGCAATTATCTGATAGCTTATTAGCTACTAATTCTAATGTTGAAGAATCTCCAAAAAAGCCATGTAGTAAAATCACAGGAATACCCTCACCCACACTCGTATATGCAGCCGTATATTGACCTACTTCAATTGTTTGTTTAGTCATATTTGATTAACTGGTTGTCTAGTATGAATTACTAATTCGATG
>CASBPY010000039.1 GCA_949127675.1 Synechococcales cyanobacterium PMM_0072 | reverse complement strand
TGGATTGCCCAATCGATCGATCGAGATAATCGCAAGATCCTCGTCGCCCCTGCACTCCACGGCAAGAAGCCAACTTGGGGCGGATTTATCCCTCAATTTCTGGGCTGGGATATCTGTCAGGAAATCGCTAAGTTATTGGAATCCGATCGAGATTTAGTTTATCTAGATCGCGATGCCACAGCAGTATTAAATAAAGTCCGTGAGGAACGCCGTCAGGAAGTAATCGAGCGGATAATCTGGGAGGAAGAATCCGTGCAATGGTGGACGTATGCAGGTGGACGCATCAATCGTACCTTGAAATATGGGTTAGAATGTCTGTGGGGTTGGGAAGTGAGAGCGGATAATTTTCAAGTAACAATAACTGGCGAACATTTAACGCCAACAATGTTCGATAGTGCAATTATGGAAGTGACGAAACCGGAGTTTTGGCAAGCAAAAAGTACCCAAGAATATTTATTACAGAATTTACCGAATTATCGATTTAGTAAGTTTCAGCAAGTTTTACCCGATCGATATGCTTTAGAGATGGTGCAGGGTTATTTATTAGATGTTGAGGGGATTAGTAAATTGATTGCCCATTGATATAGTTAGCAATCCAAATATCAATTAGTTAGAAATCTAAAAATTTGATCGTGAAGTTATTCATCCCACAGCAAGCGAAACGCCAGAGAGTACGCTTCTGGTTGCCGATTTTCTGCTTAGTTCTGGTAATCTAGATCGAGATCGTCGCTGATTTGGGATATCGATCCTAGTTTGAATATCGGACCTTCAAAATAGTCTGAGTCAGGGTCGATTTGTTGGCTTTTCGAGAGTGCAGCAACGCCATCTCTCTCTGGAATCGTCAAGGTTCCCGTGCGGTCAGGGGCAATCTGTTGATCGTGCCGATCGAGCAATCCTTGCTATATGTCGAACCCTTGTATTTAGAAGCAACCCAAAATGGACTGCCAACCCTAGTCAGGGTAATTGTCGCCTATAAAAACCGGATTATCATGGCACAAACTTTAGAACAAGGGTTGACAGCTATTTTCCGCTCTTCAGAACCTACCCCTGCACCAATTATTCGTCCTGTTGCATCAACTCAGTAACGAGCGAAGATCTAAGTATGCAAGTCCAAATATTTATCAAGTAGTAATAGGCTTAAACCCTGACTGTGGGCACTGCCCACCCTACATAATTATCTCTGCAGGGTTTGCTGCTACCCTGCGATCTTGATTTTCTGTTACAATTAGTCAATATATTAATATTTTACTTGACTTAATCAAAACTATGCTGTTTAACATTTTTGGTGGTAAAAAACTGACAATTCCCGCCCCCGCCGATGCCCTATCCGGCAGAACCGAAAAAATGGCTCTACCTGCCAAACACTTCGTCAATGGCAATTCCTTCGCACCACCATACCCAGCACAGATGGAACAAGCGATGTTTGGCTTGGGTTGCTTCTGGGGTGCGGAGCGTAAGTTCTGGCAGCTACCCGCAGGTGTATATATTACCGCCGTTGGCTATGCCGCTGGAAGTACACCAAACCCTACCTATCAGGAAGTTTGCAGTGGTGCCACCGGACATAATGAAGTCGTGCTAGTAGTCTTCGATCCAGCCTTAGTCAGCTATTCAGAACTGCTCAAAGTCTTCTGGGAAAGCCACAATCCCACTCAAGGAATGCGCCAAGGAAATGATGCGGGTACTCAATATCGATCGGGTATCTATTGCTACTCTGACAGTCAGCTCAAATTAGCACAGGCTTCTAAAGCAGCTTATCAATCAGCTCTCACCAGCGCGGGGCATCAACAAATCACGACAGAAATTCTCACTGCACCAGAATTTTACTATGCAGAGGTCTACCACCAACAATATCTCGCCAAGAATCCCGGCGGTTATTGCGGCTTGGGCGGGACAAATGTTTGTATGCCAGAGAATTAAGTGGCAGATGCGCTGGGATTGACTAGGGACAAGACCAATCAGCGGGAATTGCTCTAGAAATAATGTTATGATTTGACTAAATTTATCGATCTTTTTCCAGCTAAAACTGGTAAAGATTGGAAACTGCAATTATTATTTTTGTTGCCCTCACCACATGGTTTTTTGGAAGAGTTTATTTAGTGGTGGCGATACGGCTACGGAAGTTAAAGCAGGTGCCGATGTTGGTACTCCGCTGTACGTAACTGGAATTAATCTACCTTCAAATAGTCAAGTTTTTTTTAGTACCGATCGAGACCTCAATTTATATGAATTGGAGGAATTGTGCGATATCGTTGGTTGGTCACGCCGCCCACTCCGAAAAGTGAAGAAGGCACTCCAGAATAGTTTTATTGTGGTTTCGATGTGGGAAGTGCGGGGTGCAACAAAACGGATGATTGGGTTTGCCCGTGCTACTTCTGACGGAGCTTTTAATGCGACGGTGTGGGATGTGGTGGTTCATCCTGATTTTCAGGGACAGCGATTGGGTAAAGCGATGATGAAGTTCACGATCGATAAAATCCGCGCTCAGGATATTAGCAACATCACCTTGTTTGCTGATGCCCATGTGGTGGGCTTTTATAATGGGATGGGGTTTGTGGAAGATCCAGAAGGAATTAAGGGGATGTTTTGGTATCCTGACTAGATCTCGATGTTTTTTCGCGCTCGACGATCGATCATGGCAATCCTATGCTATGATAGTTAAGGTAACGGGATGTAGCGCAGCTTGGTAGCGCGCCTGCTTTGGGAGCAGGATGCCGTAGGTTCGAATCCTATCATCCCGATTGATGAACGTAAAGTTCAATTTTAGATCAAAGAGAGAGCTAGCAATTACTAAAAATTGCTAGCTCTCTCTTTGATCTATCGATCGAAATAACATGAGTTTTTTGCCGTCAACGGCTACCAAGCCAATAGATGGCTTGGCAAAGTCTCAGATGGTAGATGACTTATTTAGTGGCAATCAGACTGAGCTGTTCGAGCAGATATTTGGCGGCTGGCTCGGAAGATGCGGGGTTTTGTCCGGTAATCAGCAGTCCGTCATGGACAACATAGGGTTGCCAGTCAGCCGCTTTGGTATAATTTCCGCCGTTATTGCGGAGCATATCCTCGACTAAAAACGGGACGATTTCCGTCAGTCCGGCTGCTTGCTCCTCGGTATTGGTAAAACCCGTGACTGCCTTGCCTTGGACGATTGGCATACCGTTGCTTGCCTTCGCATGGCGGAGTACGCCTGGAGCGTGGCAGACTAGGGCGACTGGTTTACCTGCTGCGAGGGTGGATTCAATCAGATCGATCGAGACTGGATCTTCGGCCAAGTCCCACAGGGGACCGTGACCGCCGGAATAAAATACAGCGTCGAAATCTCCCGCTGAAATCTCGGTTAATTTGACCGTACTGGCGAGTGCGGCTTGGGCTGTTGGATCTGCTTTAAAACGTTGCGTGTCTTTAGTTTGGGAGTCTGGGACATCGCTTTTGGGGTCGAGTGGTGGCTGACCGCCGTTGGGTGAAGCAAGGGTGATTGTGGCACCTGCATCTTGGAATACATAATAGGGGGCGGCGAATTCTTCCAGCCAGAAGCCAGTTTTTTTACCTGTATTACCGAGCTGATCGTGGGAGGTGAGAACGATGAGTATGTTCATGAGCAATATTTCTAACGAGTAGCCTCTAATAATTTACCTAAGATTACTTGTGCGGCTTTTTGACCTGGGGGTAATGTTTGCACAACAGTATCTAATTCCGAGGCGGGCTTTTCGGTAGCTTGAGAGCTAACAATTAGGGCTTTAATATAGCTGTTGTAAGAATTTACCGCACCCGTGAGCAGGGTTGGATCGATCGAGCCATCCCCACTTCTGACTCCTTGCATCGATCGAG
>CASBPY010000038.1 GCA_949127675.1 Synechococcales cyanobacterium PMM_0072 | reverse complement strand
TCGCAATTGCTAAAAAAGAGATCGAAGTGACCCAAAATATGAATGTTCGGACTTGAGGCAGGACTTTCGCCGAGCCGCGCAGCAGCGGAAAGGCTAGATGTCCCGCATAAACAGCCATAACTGTAGCTAAGAGAGAACCAAAGCTATGAATGGTACCAATCGATCTTTGCCAGGGACTAGGATGTAGGAGATTGAAAAATGGCAAGAATAAAAATATGCCTGCAGATAGAATGCTCAATCCATAGATACAAACTTGAGCGAGATCTAACTGCTTCGGAAATTCTGGTTCGGTTGATGTTTCGTTGAGTGGTTCTATCGTCATGGGCAGTAAATGGGAGGCCAAGATCCGCGAGCGATTACAATCTAGGTAGTTATTTATTTTGTAGCTGGCTGATACCTTAATACTTGGTAACTAGAGTTATTCAGATAGTTAGGGTATTTAGTCGGCTTTTTATCATCTTGCAACACTGTTAACTAATTTCGTATAGCGTCTGTAATATTTTAAACCACTAACACTATTGCGAATTAATATCATTAAGTATAGCATCTAAGTGGAATTAGCGATCAATTGATTAATATTTTCTTACCTAAAATTGTCAACTGATCAGGAATATTGAACTAATAATTGCACCGAGCCAAGTACAGCCAGCTCTCGATTGGAGCGTGTAAAAGCTTTGTCAAACAATCAATCGAGTGGTTGATACCGCTATTATTGCTTCAGTCTGAGGAGAGGGATAATAGATTTAATTCAGCAATTATGCTGATGGCACAAAAGAATGACACGTGTGGGGTATACTTTTGCTGAGACTCATACCACCGTCGATCGAATCAAACAGCCAATAGCTAGCCACTAAATCATAATTATTATCATTAGTTTTAGACTGCTAAATTTAGTGATCTCAATCAAACCGCCAAAATCATTACCGCTGTGGGTAGACTAGCTATAAGACAAGGCTTAATCTATTAGCCAATTTCTCCCCAGTCCCCCTTTCCCCTCTCATCCTATAACGATGACATCTACCCATACCAAAATCCACGATTTTTTTGCCAATCTGCTCCCTTTTGCTCAGTTATCAAAGGAAGAATTGGCAACGTTATCCGATCGATCTGAGTTTACTCGTTATCGGATGGGACAAACAGTGCTGATGCGGGAGCAGATGCCCGCCCAGGTGATTATTGTCTATTCAGGGCAGGTGCGATTACTGGCATACAATCCCAAAACCCAGGTACCAACTACACTGCAACTACTGGAAAAGGGAGAAATATTAGGTTGGGCGGGAATCGTGCGAGATCGCCCGTGTGAGACGGCGATTGCTTCGACGGAAGCGGTATGTATCAATATTCCATCTGATTATTTTCTAGCATTGATCGATCGCACGCCCCAATTAGAGGCATTATTTTACTACGGGACACCCTCGATCGAAGTGTACGATCTAGTTACCCAGCATCTCCAATCGCGGCCAGATTGCGATGTGGTGTTAAAGTCTTTCGGAGCAGAAGATCTTCGGGAACTCGCGCTCAAATTAGCTCCGCAAACGACAATTCGCAATCTCGCTCCAGGGAAAGTTCTACTATCCGAACTAGATCCAGAGCGGAGCTGGCTCGTGAGTCATGGCGAGATTGTCGATCATCCCATCGGGAGTTGTATCAATCCTCAGGATTATCCCCCTAGTGCAACGCTGGAAATTGGTAAACCAAATTATGCTCGGTTAGTTGGCGTACCGTTGCTAGAAGTTTTTGATGCGACAACTGGGGAATTTACCGTCGATCCGACGACTGGTTTGAGTGGATTTTCCCCTACTAAGCTGGGAATTCCCTACGCGCCAGATCGACCTGTAGCTGTCGAAGTAGTCGAAGATGATAATACTGGCAATAGACGAGTTAAGTACCCCATCTTCAAGGGCAGAGGGCCGTTAGACGGGACAACAGCCTGCTTGAGGATGCTGGCAAAATACCTGAAGGTACCATTCCGTCCTGATGTGGTGGGGCGGCTGCTCAAGAATCAGATGAGTAGTACGGGCACCATCCCCTTACAATTGTGTGGAGCGATCGTCGAAATTCTCGGCATCAATGCTCAGATGGTCAAAATTCCAGTGACAGCAATCGGCAAGCTCCAAGCTCCATTACTGATTCCGTGGCAAGATAGCTTTGCAATTGTCTATCAGATAACTCCTACGGAAATCACTGTCGGGATTCCTGAATCGGGGATTCGCAAGTTTAAACATGCTGCTTTTGCCGAAAATTGGGGTGATGTGGGCGAGGTACTATTGCTCCAGCGCAGTAATGCCGCTCCCCAAGAAAAATTTGGGATCAAGTGGTTTATTCCGGCGATCAAAAAGCACAAGCGGGTATTGATTGAAGTTTTGATTGCTTCTCTATTCGTCCAGATCTTCGGGCTGGCAAATCCTTTACTCACACAGTTAATTATCGATAAAGTGATCGGTAATAATAGTGTCACCACCCTCAATACCTTTGGTACTCTACTAATTATTCTGGCAGTTGTCGAAGGAATTTTGACTGCGTTGCGGACAAATCTATTCGTAGATACAACCAACCGGATTGATTTGGCTCTCGGTTCAGAAATTATCGATCATTTATTCCGGCTACCGCTCAAATATTACGAGAAGCGTCCCGTTGGTGAACTGGCGACACGGATTAATGAACTCGAAAACATTCGTCAATTCCTGACAGGTACCGCCCTCACCGTTGTCCTCGATGCGATCTTCTCTGTCGTCTATATCGCGGTGATGCTTGCTTATAGCTGGATGCTGACAATCATCGCTTTAGCTACACTACCCGCATTTGTCCTACTAACTTGGATTGTCTCACCGATCGTCCGAGGACAACTCCGCACAAAGGCTGAACGTAACGCCGAATCCCAATCCTATCTCGTAGAAGTCATCGGCGGGATCCAAACTATTAAAGCCCAGAATATCGAACTTCGATCGCGCTGGCAATGGCAAACCAAATATGCTCGCTACGTCAGTGCTGGCTTCAAAACCGCCCTCACATCGACCACTGCTGGCTCGATTAGTGGCTTTCTAAATAAACTATCGGGGTTACTCCTACTCTGGGTTGGTACCTATCTAGTGTTAGACAAACAGCTCACCTTGGGTGAACTAATCGCCTTCCGCATTATTGCTGGTTATACTACTCAACCATTGCTGAGATTGGTACAATTGTGGCAAAACTTCCAGGAAACTGCACTATCCCTAGAACGCTTGAGTGATATCCTCGATACTCCCCAAGAAGTAGATGAAGATAATATCAACAACATCACTATGCCCCTCATTGAGGGACATGTGAAAATTGAAAATCTCACCTTTAGTTTTCCAGGTACCAACGTCAATCAATTAAATAATATTAGTGCCGAATTCCAAGCTGGACAATTTGTTGGAATTGTGGGTTTGAGTGGTTCAGGTAAAAGTACCTTGATGAAACTGATTCCCCGCTTGTATGAAATCAACGGTGGACGGATTGTGATTGACAAGTACGATATTACCAAAACTGAACTTTACTCCTACCGCCAA
Organism: Synechococcales cyanobacterium PMM_0072; assembly: GCA_949127675.1. Lineage (GTDB taxonomy): Bacteria > Cyanobacteriota > Cyanobacteriia > Cyanobacteriales > Chamaesiphonaceae > Chamaesiphon. The sequence goes on along the minus strand of CASBPY010000038.1, from coordinate 2,057 downwards.
CAAATCGGAATGGTCTTACAAGATACCTTACTATTTAGTGGCACCATTCAGGAAAATATCGCCCTGACAAATCCCGATGCTACCTCCGAAGATATCATTGCTGCTGCCAAAGTTGCTGCTGCCCACGACTTCATTATGGAGCTACCAAATGGGTATAATAGTAAAGTTGGCGAACGTGGCTCGGCACTGTCTGGTGGTCAACGTCAACGGATTGCGATCGCGCGCACTGTGCTCCAGAAGCCTCGGATGCTAATATTGGATGAGGCAACTAGTGCCCTCGACTATGATAGCGAACGTCAAGTTTGCTTGAATTTAGCAGAAACTTTCAAACACCAAACAGTTTTCTTTATTACTCACCGCTTGAGCACAATTAAAACTGCCGATGTGATTGTGATGATGGACAAAGGATCGATCGTTGAAACAGGTACACATGAAGAATTAATGGCGTTGAAAGGTCGTTATTATTGCCTCTACCAGCAGCAAGAATCACAGGTTTAAAGGGGTTGGTAGTTCGGAGAAGATATGTAGGGTGGGCACTGCCCACCAATATAACCATCGCAAATAATAGAAATCTTTAAATAATTACTCCAAATTTATTGACAGTATCAAAACATGAATATTTAAAATAGTGAAATTACCCTGAAATCTAACTGGTGGGCAGTGCCCACCCTAGAAAATCTATTCCCTATTCCCTATCCCCTATCCCCATGAATACCCCAAACCAACAACCAAATTCCCCCAACAAAGACACGAATAAAATTGCCAAACGGAAGATCGAACCTGGAGCATTGCGCGAAGTCGCACAACCGCAGATTGAGACATTTCAAGCCGAGGAATTCGAGCAGTCAGTGGTGTTTCAGCAGTCCAGAAGCTGGTCGCGGGGGATTGTTTGGACAATTCTCGGAATTACGACTGGGCTAGTTGCGTGGGCGTGTGTTGCCCCCTTAGAAGAGGCTGTGACAGTTCAGGGCAAACTGGAACCGATCGATAAAGTCAAAGATGTGCAGGTACCATTAGCAGGTGTGGTCAAACAGGCATTTGTTAAAGATGGCGATAAAGTCGTCGCAGGTCAAAAGTTACTGAGCTTAGAGTCTACCGTCTCCGAAGCTACCGTCGGCTCCCTCCAAAAAAATCTGGAATCTCTCACCGCCGAAACTCGCTTTTATCGTAGCTTACTCGAACGCGGCATCGGCACTGTCACACCCCAAGCACTAGCCCAGCTAAATGTCCGTCCAGAAATCCTCGCCCTCACCACCAGCCGTAGCTCAATCCTCGCCGAGAATCAACTCTACCGCACCGAACTTAACGGTACGACAAATGCAAGCCTAACCCCAGAACAGCAGCAGAGACTCCAATCTAGCCGTGCCGAATTAGCTTCGAGGGTCAGTTCTGGTCGCTTGGAAATCGGTCAGACAGACAACCAAATGCGCGAAAATCGGGGTAAACGAGTCAGCACTAGCGAGCTGCTAACTGATAATCAAGCCGTCATCGCTAACATCGAAGCAAAAGCTACCGCAAAACGATCGCAAATTGCTGCCCAAATCGCCGAAAATCGCACCCGTCACAAATCCTCTCGATCTTTACTAGCCAGTAGTCAAGCGATCCTGACTAGCTTAAAACCTGCAACTGAGGCAGGCGCACTCTCTCGCAACCAAGCAATCAAGCAAGAGCAGGAAGTTGTTTCTCGCCAAAGTGAAGTCATCCAACTTGACGATCAATATCGCAAGTTAGCTCAAGATGGCGAAGAAGTGGTCGCTAATTCTCGACTAGAAATCCAGAACCAACAACAACAAATCCGCAAATATCAACAAGAAATCGGTCAACTCGATCGAGAGTATAATCGCCTAATTATGGCAGCTAATCAAAGTCGTGAAAAGCTCAAAAATAGTGTGGCTGGATCTAGCAAAGAATTGCTGGCTAAAATTGCTAATAACGATCGCCAAATCGCTGAAATTGACGGGCAACTAAATAAAACAATAGTGGAGATCGATCGCAAAGTTGCCGACCTGAATACCCAAATTAGTCAGGCCAAAATGAATCTCAAGTATCAGGATATC
>CASBPY010000037.1 GCA_949127675.1 Synechococcales cyanobacterium PMM_0072 | reverse complement strand
GATCCATAAATTTGTAGGGGCGGGTGTCTTGTCGTTTTTTTATTCTGGGGTTCCCCCAGAATAAAAACGCCGCTTTATGCTGAAAATTTTCGACTACCACGATTAATATCAAACAAACCCGCCCATCCCCACCAATAATCTAATCGATCGATTCCCAATACGGTTCGGTTAGTCAGCGGCTAAAGTCGCCGCTAGTGTTGCAAAGTCCGCCTACGCGGACTAAAACTAGAAGGAATATTTGTTTAACCGAACCGTATTGGATCGACTTCTGCTAAAAATATCTCAAATGATTTCTATAAAACAGCAATCCATTTTTGCAACACCGGATTGACCAATTCTGGGGCTTCATCCTGGGGACAATGACCGACATTTGGCAACTCTACAAATTCATCAACTGTAGAGACATTCATTAATTCACGCCCCAGATCGATCGGTTCCCACGGATCGGCAGCACCCCAAATCGCGATCGCCGAACATGATAATTGCGGTAATAAATCCTCTGGTAATGGCCCCCAGGAATAAGCCGTAAACTTCAAGAATACGTCCGCCGCGCCCTCATCTGCGGCTGGAGCCATCAGAATATCAATTAGTTCATCACTGACGGCTTCAGGACGATGGTAGGCTTGCAACAGGATTTTGCGAACTACTTTGCGTTGGGCGAGTTGGTTAAAAAAGAAATTGCCAATGTCTGGTATATTGAGAATAGACTGGAGGATTGGTGTACCCCAACGACGGTACCACGGCATACTCACTCGTTTGCGATCATGTAATAGTCGCAATGAACAATTGAGCATGGCTACGCCTGTAAATAACTTTGGTTCAGTTACCGCAGCTTGCAACGCCACAATACAACCGATCGAATTACCAACTAAAGCCGTTGGACTGCCAACTATTTCTCGACAAAAATCAATAACCAATGCTGCCCAGGTTTCAAAGGTGTACTCAATTTCGGCACTAGGTTTGGGTTTTGCAGAAGCTCCGAAGCCAATTAGATCGATCGCATAACACCGACAATTTTCAGCCAGTACTGGAATATTCTTGCGCCAATGTCCGACCGAAGCACCGAAACCATGAATCAATAATACCGCTGCACCCGTATCGCCAGCCGTCTGATAATTAATCTGATATCCCCGCCACATCCAGGTCGAATTTGCAATTGGAGTCGCGATCGAATTCATAGATTAAACAATATTTTGTACCAAGATTATTCTAACGCGATCAAGATATGTATTGAACTACTCCACACTCTCTACCCGATCGCGGGTAGACTAGAATATTGCTCTCTTGTTCTCAGAATTTTATGTCGCTGCCGATCGTTGCTATTATAGGTCGTCCCAACGTGGGTAAATCCACACTCGTCAATCGTTTGGCGGGCGCACGGGAATCGATCGTGCATGATGAGCCAGGAGTTACCCGCGATCGTACATATCGTCGGGCATTTTGGCAAGATCGTGAGTTTGTGGTCGTCGATACGGGTGGACTCGTATTTGACGATGATACAGAATTTCTCCCACTGATTCGCGAACAGGCGATGACAGCCCTTACCCAGGCTAGTGCGGCGATTTTTGTAGTTGATGGTCAAGAAGGAATCACTGGCGGAGATCGGGAAATTGCTTCCTGGTTGCGTGTTCAGAAAGTGCCGATCTTTTTGGCTGTGAATAAGTGTGAATCAGAAACCGTGGGGTTGCTCCAAACTGCTGATTTTTGGCAGTTGGGAATTGGTGAACCTTATGGGATATCGAGTATTCATGGTAGTGGTACGGGGGAATTATTAGACGAATTAATTCTCAATTTACCTGTGATTGAGGAAGTCGATGAACCCGAAATTCGGATTGCGATTATTGGTCGTCCAAATGTAGGTAAATCCAGTTTGTTGAATGCTTTCCTCGGTGAAAATCGAGCGATCGTTAGTCCAGTTTCTGGTACTACTCGTGATGCGATCGATACCGTAATTACCCGCAATAATACCAATTATCGGTTAATTGATACAGCCGGAATTCGGCGGAAGAAAAACGTCGATTATGGCCCCGAATTTTTTGGGATCAATCGGGCGTTCAAAGCGATCGATCGGTGTGATGTCGTATTACTTGTACTAAATGCGATCGATGGTGTCACTGAGCAGGATCAAAAACTAGCGGGACGGATTGCCGAAGAAGGCCGGGCTTGCGTGATTGTAGTCAATAAATGGGATGCTGTTGAAAAGGATTCCTATACAATTTATGACTATCAAGATCAGCTCAATAGTCGCCTCGCGTTTACCGAATGGGCGGAAAATATCTTCGTCAGTGCGTTAACTGGACAACGTGTTGATAAGATCTTGGAAGTAGTCGATCGAGCCGTCGAACAGCACCGTCGTCGGGTGAGTACTGCCACGATCAACCAGGTACTGGAAGAATCAACTTCCTGGCACAATCCCCTCGTTACTCGTCAAGGTAAGCAGGGCAAGGTTTACTACGGTACTCAAGTGAGTGCTCAACCACCCACCATCGCCCTATTTGTCAATGATCCGTCACGGTTCAATGACAACTATCGTCGCTATATCGAAAACCAGTTTCGGACTCAACTCGGCTTCGCAGGTACTCCCCTCCGTCTCCTCTGGCGCGGTAAGAAGCAACGTGAAGGCGAGAAGATTGCGAATCGAGCAACCAGAGTCAAGACGATGAAATAGCGAAATTAGTGGATAGTGGATCGTGAATCGTGGATAGCGAATTGAGTAAGTGGTGGATAGCTAGTGGATGGTTGATAGAACAAATTTTCTGATATTCCAACCCACGTTTCTACATGCTAACCGCCACTCATACACAAATCCATCCACTATTCACTATCCACTATTCACTATTCACTAACAGATGGATCTCCTCCGCTCCCTACCCATTGGTTTATATTTAGAACAGCCGACTACCTGGCTGCATCGGCTGGATCCTAGAGTTAAGCTAGGGTGGTTGCTGAGTTTTTTGCTGGCTCCAATTTTGGCTAATTCGATTTGGAAACTGAGCCTAGTCGGGATCTTAGTGCTGATTAGTATTTTGGCAGGGATTCCTTGGCGAGCACTCAAACAGCAGATGGGCTTATTACTGCTTACTGGTGCGGTGATTTTTTTGATCGGGATATTTTCACCCGATACACTCAATGTCACCCATCAGCTCCGCTCACCGCCAGATCTCGGTGTAGAGATCGCCCAACCGTATCAATATGTCTTATTTAAGATCGATACTGGCCCAATCCATCTCAAAATTACTAGAAAGTCGATCGAGAGTGCTATTTATGTGAGTACTTTATTATTCACTCTGGCATATAGCACAACTATCTATCTGCTCACTACCGCACCAGAAGAAATTACCACTGGCATCGAGAGTTTTATGTCACCCTTACGGCGATATAATGTTCCAGTCACGGAGATTACGCTGACACTTACCCTAGCTTTACGATTTATTCCATTAGTACTAGAAGAGATTCAGAACTTGGTGCGATCGATCTATACTAGAGCGATCGATTGGCAAAAGTTAGGCTTCAAGAATAGTGCCAAAGTTTGGTTGACTGTTGCAGAAAAGCTATTTGCAAATCTATTAAGCAGGGCGGAACAAATCGCCGTGGCGATGCAGGTGCGGGGGTTTACAACTCCGAATACTCATCAGGTTCAATGGCATCAATTAAAGTTAGGTAAAACTGACTTCTTGGCAATTTCGCTATTATCGGTTTTTTGGGTAGCTAGATTTGTGATCGGCGGTCAATTTGCGTGAATATACTTCAAGGATCTGTAGGGGCGGATTTATGCTAGAAATACCCGCAATCTACAAATAATGATAAAACAAACCCGCCCAACCTAACTATTAATAGTGGGTTGGGCGGGTTCAAACAAAATGTCTAGCGTTGTTTTAGTTAATAGTATAAACCCGCCCCTACAGATCTTGTATTTAACTATTCCTCTTCAAAACAGAACTGGTTCTGAAATATTCGATCGATTATTCAGACATGAACAAATTGCGACTCTGTTAGAAAGTCCAGTTAGTAATTCTCACAGTTCAATCCTCACAAGGTATTCAATCTGTGCTGGATCACCAGAAATTATTGATCAGCAACCACAGATTTTTACTCCAAGAGTTGGATCAATATTAGATTGCTTGCGCGGGTTGCTGTCTAGTTTTAATCATGAAGATAAATCAGACTTGCCAGAGCATCTACCCTTTACTGGCGGCTGGTTAGGCTGGCTGGGTTATGAACTAGCTTGGGAGATTGAAGATTTACCAGAGCGGCAACCAGATCCACTGCCATTTCCAGTTGCTTATTGGTATGCACCCCATGCTTTTGCCGTTTTAGATCATTGGGAACAAGTATTATATTTATCGGCACCTACAGCGATAGAATTAGATCAGTTAGTCAGTAAATTAGATCGATCGAATCTAATTGAATCTCAGCTTACTGTAGAATCAGATTTAATTGAGCAGATCGATCGAGACATCCATTTTTTTACATCTGAAGCTGAATATCAGCAGGCAATTATTAAAGCACAGACACATATTCAAGCCGGAGATATCTTTCAAGCTAATTTGTCTTTGCGATTTAGTACCCAAACTCATCTCGATAGTTGGGAAATATACCAACGGTTGCAAAACATCAATCCATCCCCATTTGCTAGTTATTGGCAAACTCCTTGGGGTGCGATGATCAGTTGTTCGCCCGAACGATTGGTGCAATTGCAAGAACAGCAAACTACAACCCGCCCAATTGCCGGAACGCGAAAACGTGGTCAGAATCAAATCGAAGATGAACGACTAGCCACAGAATTATTAACAAATCAAAAAGAGATTGCCGAGCATATTATGCTAGTCGATCTCGAACGCAACGATCTCGGACGTGTTTGTCGGTGGGGTAGTGTTCAAGTTGATGAATTACTATCGATCGAACGGTATAGTCATGTCATGCATCTTGTGAGTAATGTTACTGGAGAACTTGACCCTAAGTTCGATTCGATCGATCTGATTCGCGCCATGTTTCCAGGTGGCACGATTACCGGATGCCCCAAAGTAAGCTGTATGAAAATCATCGCCGAACTCGAACCCTTTCCCCGCAACCTATTTTATGGCTCCTGTGGCTATCTGGACAGACGCGGTAATTTAGATCTAAATATTTTGATTCGGACATTGCTGTATCATGATGGTACCGTTTGGGGACAAGTAGGGGCCGGTATCGTCGCCGACAGTCACCCGCAACAGGAATGGCGCGAATCTCTGCAAAAAGCTGCTGCTCAGATCGCCGCTTTGGGTATTATTAAGTTAGGGGACAGGGGATAGGGATTAAGAAATTAATATTTACCCCACTATTCACTATCCATCTTCTCTAGCCCTATCCCCTATCCTCTATCCCCTATCCCCTAATTAATGACTTCCGAAAACTACCTCAATCACCCTACATTTGGTTTGCTCTATCGGATCTGTGTCGTTGAGGAAAACCAAGAATTATTTACCACTCTCTACGCCCAGCGAATTTTCTTTCTCGTCACCAACAACTCCACTGGATTGTCGTTTCAGCCCGTCACTCGTTCTGATGCTAGACTAACGATCGATACCCGTATCTTACTGCTCAGACGCAACGGTCAAGCTCCAGAGGCGCATCAGTTACAATCAATGATGAAACAAAATTTCCCAGGATAGGGCTTGAGGTTTTAGGCTTTAGAATATAGAGTGGAAAGCTTTCTCCCACACTCCGAACTCCCAACTCCCCGAAATGTCCATCGCTCAAAACATTGAAACTATTCGCCAAAATTTACCTGATTCAGTGAAGTTGATGGCGGTAACAAAGCAAGCATCTGTCGCGCAGATGCGTGAGGCTTATGCTGTGGGGATTCGTGATTTTGGGGAAAGTCGAATTCAGGAGGCACAACTAAAGCAGCAAGAATTAGCCGACTTGCCAGATTTGTGTTGGCATTTGATTGGACATTTGCAGGGCAATAAGGTGCGAAAGGCTGTGCAGCTATTTGATTGGATTCATTCTGTTGATAGTCTCAGATTACTACAGCAGATCGATCGAGTGGCAATCGAACTCAACACTAGCCCAAATATCTGCTTGCAAGTCAAAGTCTTGCCCGATCCTGACAAATATGGCTGGACGGTTTCAGAATTGTTGGCAGATCTGCCAGAAATTAATCGCTGTCACCAGGTCAAAATCAGCGGCTTGATGGCAATTCCGCCACTAGGTTTAAGCAGTACTCAAACAACCGAATTTTTTGAACGGGTGCGGGATCTCAGCCATGAAATTAACCAGCAGCAGCAATTGAGCTTCCAGCTATCAGAATTGTCAATGGGAATGTCCGGCGACTATCGCCAAGCTATTGCTGCTGGAGCGACAATAATTCGACCAGGTAGTATTATTTTTAAGCATCAAAAGCTATCCACTCAGCGAAGCGGTGGGTAGTAGTTCATTCACACAATCTACTGCTAGCAGCCAGACTTATCTGAAAAACATCATACTCACATCTCGCACCAATGCATATATACTAAAAATCGTCCACTAAAGGCAGTTGGCAAGGATTGAATTGACTGGGGACTTTACCATTTAATTGTAGCAAAACGCGATCTGGATTATGTGAGGATGTGATCGAGTGAAATGATTACAATCGATTTATTTTCTAATCAGCATACTCTTCATATTTCTTCATTAAACCCTGTTTATCACGAGGAACCTTTCAAAAAAAAGATAGTCATTTGAGCCTGTAGGACTAGAAAACCTCGTCGATTCTGCGGATCTACTGATGAGTGAGGTTGGTATTTTGCAGAAATAGTTTTCTTTTCTTCAACAAAAAATACAATCTATCTCTACGATGTGGAGAGAAAATTTAACTGCGATCAAATATTAATTGGGAACTAAATAATGAAAATCTATCTGTCTTGGCTGTTTGCTGGCATTGGACTATTTCCGCTATTGACTTTACGAACATTGCCAGTCATGGCTGATGATTTGGGATCGGTTCCCAACCTACAACTAAATATTACTACTGGTGGTGATGACTTAAGAGAAGGCAGTGTTGCTTATGGTGAAATTCGCTTACTTGGTGGCAGAACTTTACCGAAAATCAACTTAAATAGTGGTAGTGGTTGGGGTAATGGCTCGAACAATTTAGTTACGGTATCGTTGCCAGTAGGCATCAAACTGCAAGATCTGAGTAATGCCGTATTGACAATCAGCCAGGATGGGGCACCACGTCGCGCTCTGGATGGATACGATAATTGGAATGTCGAAGCCGTCAGCGTTACCACACCAAGAATTTGTACTGGTGGTATTTCGATCGCTAGTTCGTCAACTCGTCCCTTCGTCCGCTTTACTGGGGGTAAAACATTTGTTAATATTCCCTTCCGCGTTCCTGCCTCAGTCAGTAGCGCAACCCCAGATTCATTGGGACTGAGTATTGCTACTGGTGGTGACGATTTGAGAGAAGGTAGTGTTGCTTATGCGGAAATCCGCTTGCGTGACGGCAGTACGCTGCCTAAAGTGAATTTAAACAGTGGTAGTGCTTGGGGTGGTGGTTCGAGCAACTCAGTTTCTTTACCATTAGCAGGCAAGCGATTAGGTGACATAGCATCGTTGACCCTATCACATGACGGTGCGTCCCGACGATTTCCTGATGGTTATGACAATTGGAATGTAGATGCTGTAAATGTAAAAACTTCAGAAGTTTGTTCTAGTGTCTCGCTTGCTTCGGTATCGGGTCGTCCTTGGATGCGATTTACTGGGGGGAAAACATTTAAGTCGATTAAACTACGTATGAAGTAGAAAATTTAGAGATTACGCTAAAATCGATCAGAGATTGTCCTGTTTGTCTCAGGGCAATCTCTTTTTTGAATGAGTTCTTTTTTGAGTATCTATGCATTGGTGCAAGATGTGAGCATACCAATTCAGACGACCTGAATAATAATTGTGAAATATACCACAAATTAGTGGTAATTTATTATAATCAGTACTTTCTACTATGCCGCCCGCCGCTCGGAATAGAATTTAGTGGAAAATCCAGAGTTAATCTACGCCATTAGGCGTAAAGCGGCATTTCAAAAACGCAAAGCATCTACACAACAGCGATCGGGAGTAGTTTTAAGGTGAAAATTTTAGACAGAGTAAAAGACTTCATGGGTTTGAGTGAGGACTATGACCCAGATTACGATGAGGCAGATGATTATGCCTACAGTGGACAGTATCAACAGCCCGAAGCTTCAACTCCTCAACCAGCCGTAGAAGAAGAACCTCGCAACCTTCGCAATCGGGTAAATGGAGAAACACGGACTGCCAGCAAAATCAATAACGTGGTGGGGATGCCTGGGATTATGAATGGAGTATCAGAAATGATCTTGATCGAACCTCGTTCTTTTGAAGAGATGCCTCAAGTAATTGATGCGCTGAGATCGAGAAAGTCCGTGATCCTGAATATGACATTGATCCGTCAAGAAGAAGCTCAAAGATCGGTGGATTTCGTCGCAGGTGGAACTTACGCGATCGATGGTCACTACGAACGAATTGGTGATAATATCTTTCTGTTCACCCCAAATTGTGTCCAAGTCACCTCTCCAGGCAATATTGTCAATGATGCTGTGGATAGGCAAGCATCAGGTAATCCAACTGCTCGGAGCAATCGGACTAGTCAATCCACTCCAACGTGGAACAGCGAACCGATGCAAGCCGCTCAATAGATTGGGCTAGTTGTTAATGTCAGTTATTGATGGCAAGTATAATTTATGTCGGTTAAATTAGGTGTCATCGGGGGCGGGGTAATGGGATCGGCGATCGTATCCCGCCTACTTATTCAAGGTATTTATCAACCTGCTGAGATTCTGATTAGTGAACCCACTCTCCAGCAACGGGAGTCACTCCAGCAGGAGTATGGGGTTGGTATAACTAGCGACAATAATTCGGTAACGATCGCTCCAGTATTATTACTTGCGATCAAACCGCAAATTTTTGGTCAGGTTGTAGGTGCGATATCCCAACCAAGTCCTACCAGCTTAATAGTTTCAATCCTGGCTGGGGTCAGTATTGCCCAGCTAGAATTAGCATTTCCCGATCGAGCCGTGATCCGCGCCATGCCCAATACACCCGCCACAGTGGGGATGGGGATGACCGCAATTTCAGCCGGAAATCACGTCAATCCAGCCCAACTAGAGCTGGCTACCGAACTTTTTCAGGCGGTCGGCGAAGTAGTTACCGTGCCCGAATCATTAATGGATGCCGTCACGGGATTGTCCGGTTCTGGCCCTGCCTTTGTAGCCATCGCGATCGAGGCTCTAGCCGATGGAGGCGTAGCCGCAGGTCTCCCGCGTCAAATTGCCGATAAACTGGCATTACAGACCGTCTTAGGTACCGCCCAGCTCTTAAATGAATCAAAGCTTCATCCCGCCCAATTAAAAGATCGAGTCACGAGTCCTGGTGGCACAACGATCGCAGGTGTTAAGACGTTAGAACAAGCAGGCTTTCGATCGGCATTAATTGAAGCAGTAATTGCCGCTGCGAACAGATCCCAGGCGTTAGGGAATTGAAAAATGGCTTTAAATTCTAATGCTAACCGCAGATCCAAGCCAATATCGCCACAGCGAACAGCGCGTCAGTCGCGAGTGCAACAGGTAGATATGCCCGTACCACTAATTATTAAATTAGTGCGACTGACTATTTGTGGATTGGGGATCAGCGCGATCGCTGGAACTATGATTTCAGTGATAAATCCACCGCGCCAAACTATTGTCAAAAAAGTAGCCCCAACCCCTCGCCCAGCCGAAATTGCCAGTCTCAAGCTCACTAAACCCAGCATCCAGCTCAGTCAGCAGCTTCAGTCAAAATTGCCGCAAACCAAGAACTCCCCCACAGTGAAAAAGAGTGGACTCGATGCCAGCTATATCTTCGTCGAAATCGATAGTGGCGAATATAGTGAACTGGGATCCGATCGAATCTTACCTGCGGCTAGTACGATTAAATTACCAATCTTGATTGCCCTATTTCAAGATATCGATGCCCAAAAAATCAAATTAACCGAACAATTAACAATTACCGATCGAACAATTGCCGGAGGATCTGGGGATCTTCGCAACAAAAAGCCTGGGAGCCAAGTGAGCGTACTAGTTACGGCGACCAAAATGATGACTATTAGTGATAACACCGCCACCAATCTGCTGATCGATCGATTAGGCGGCAAAGCAGCTCTCAATCAGCGGTTTCGGCAATGGGGACTCCAAGCTACTACGATCAATCAACCACTACCAGATCTCACAGGTACAAATACCACCACAGCCAAAGAACTCAGTCGATCGCTCCTGGCGATCCAACGCGGTAAAATTGTCTCAGATCCTTCCCGTGATCAGATCTTGGACATGATGAGTCGCACCCTCCGCAACACCATGCTCCCAAGAGGACTAGGTAAAGGTGCCAAAATTGCTCACAAAACAGGTGATATTGGAACCCTCATCGCTGATGTCGGATTAATTGAATCTCCCTCCGGCAAAAATTATCTCGCCACAGTCCTCGTCAACCGTCCCTATAACAGCCCTGCTGGGCCAGAATTGATTCGCCAGATGTCCAAAATTGTCTATGATTACTTTGAAGTAGGGAATAGGGAATAGGGGATAGGGTGACTGGGTGACTGAGTGACTGAGTGACTGGGGAACTGGGGAACTGGGTGACTGGAAGTAATAATAAGGTGATTCCCGATAAAAAAGCCACCCAGTTATAG
>CASBPY010000036.1 GCA_949127675.1 Synechococcales cyanobacterium PMM_0072 | reverse complement strand
CTAACTTAACATGGCAATCCCCCCAAGCTGGATCATCCAAACTGGTCGATCGATCTGGACGCAGATCTGGCTAGTAATGATGTCAAAACTCGCACCCAGAAATAAGCGCGGTGAATATCAACGACCCCAAAGTGAATTTCGGCAGCGGATTGACGGTGGTAAATATACCCCAGCTCCAAATCGGTATCGCCTCTACGTCGGCTGGAGTTGTCCCTGGGCGCATCGGACTCTGGTAGTCAGAGCGTTAAAAGGTTTGGAAAGTACAATCGATGTTGTCCTGCTGTGGGGCGATGCCAATGCCGGAGGCTGGACGTTTTCTCAGCCAGAGTATGAATGTAAGACACTAGCCGAACTATATCGGTTTGCTAACCCAGACTACATGGGTCGATCGACTGTCCCAATGCTGTGGGATACTCAAACCAATTCGATCGTCAACAATGAAAGTGCCGAAATCATCGAGATCTTCAACGCTGAATTTAATGACTATGCTACCCATCCCGAACTAGATCTAGCTCCAGATGACCTACAAGACTCGATCGACAAGTGGAACGATGTCATCTACAAAACCGTTAATAATGGGGTCTACCGCTGCGGATTTGCCCAAACACAGGTAGCTTATGACCAAGCGCACCATGAATTGTTTGATACACTCGATCGAATCAATGACTTATTAGCCAGTCAAGCCTATCTATGCGGCGAATTACTCACGCTCGCCGATGTGCGATTATTTACAACCCTGATTCGCTTCGATCTGGTCTATTACAGCCTATTCAAGTGCAATCGCCGCCAGATTCGAGACTATTCCCACCTGCTCTCCTATCTCCAAAAAATTTACCAGCTACCTGGGGTTGCTGCAACTTGCAATTTTCCGACGATCTTGGCAGACTACTACGGCAATCTTTTTCCGCTCAATCCTGGGGGAATTATTCCCCAGTTACCAGATTTGAGCTACTTAAATGAGACTAGAGCCTAAAAATGATAATGGCAAGTAGCTAACTACTTGCCATTGGATAGATGTCGAAATTCCAAATCATCTACAAAACTGGATCTATCGATCTTTTGATTGTCAGCTCTCGATTCTGAGTCTGATTAAGTATCATAGAGCAGACATTCTTGAGCATCTGGATTGTCATCACAGAAGCGTTCGAGTGAATTCTGGGGCTTGGCACTCCGTTGGTGTCCTGCTTCCTGATGCAATTCTTCGAGGGTTTCCATTGCTACGGCAAATTCAGGAGAAGTCTTGCCAAATGTTTCACCAGCTTGGTGAGCAGCTTCCCTGGCTTGCTCAATTCGTTCATCGATAGTGATCGTCTTTTCTTGAGCGTTGGTCATAATTCTAGATATATTTCGTAAGTTGTTGCGTGATCTTGCAGATCGGTTTGCTTTCTATTGTATCTTTCCCCTCCTGAAAGACAGCATCACAAATGTAGAGGTTTCCACACATTTCCAAGTATCCATAGTCTAAAATCAATTTTTTTGGATTTATATGGGACGGGAGGTCGAAGAGAGTGTTAAGATCGCCTTGCAAAATATAGAACTTATTGAGGGTCTGCTGTGATCCGGTCTGCCACTTTGACGCTTCCCACAATCCCATCGATTAGTGAAAACAGTCGTCTCCGCCTGTTTTCTGGTAATGCTAATGTCCCACTCTCTCAGGAAATCGCTCGCTACCTTGGACTCGATCTTGGACCGAGGATCTACAAGCGATTTGCTGATGGGGAAATCTACGTCCAAATCCAAGAATCGATTCGCGGCTGTGATGTTTATCTGATCCAGCCCACCTGTCGCCCTGTCAATGATAACTTGATGGAACTGTTCATCATGATCGATGCTTGTCGGCGGGCTTCCGCACGTCAGATTACGGCGGTAATTCCTTACTATGGCTATGCTCGTGCCGATCGCAAAACAGCGGGACGGGAATCGATTACAGCCAAATTAGTTGCCAATCAGATTACCGCTGCGGGTGCCGATCGAGTATTGGCAATGGATCTCCATTCTGCCCAGATCCAAGGCTACTTCGATATTCCCGTTGATCACATTTATGGTTCTCCAGCCATTATTGATTACTTGCTCAAGAAAAACTTACCCGATGTGGTCGTAGTATCCCCAGATGTTGGCGGCGTTGCTCGTGCTCGTTCCTTTGCCAAGAAAATGAATGATGCACCACTGGCGATTATTGACAAACGCCGTCAGGCGCACAATGTCGCGGAAGTGATGAATGTGATCGGTGATGTCGCTGGTAAAACAGCAATCATTGTCGATGACATGATCGATACCGCTGGCACAATTTCCGAGGGTGCCAAAATCTTGCGGCAGCAAGGAGCACGCCAAGTGTATGCCTGTGCAATTCACGCAGTATTTTCACCGCCAGCGATCGAACGGTTGTCTAGTGGGGTATTTGAGGAGGTAATTGTCACCAATACGCTCCCCATCCCTGAAGATCAGCGTTTCCCTCAACTAAAAGTGCTGTCTGTCGCAAATTTACTCGGTGAGACGATCTGGCGCATCCATGAGGAAAATTCGGTAAGTAGCATGTTTCGGTAATGGATTTAGCTATTTTTACTACTCCGAGCGAACTCGGTCATTATCTCCAGTCCCACCGTTCCCAATCCATCGGATTTGTACCGACGATGGGAGCGTTGCATGTGGGACACCAGAGCTTGATCGATCGAGCCAGAGATGAAAATTCTCTTGTAATTGTGAGTATTTTTGTCAATCCCTTACAATTTGGGCCAAATGAAGATCTCGATCGATATCCGCGTCAATTGGAAATCGATCGAGCTATTTGTAAGACAGCAGGGGTAGACGTACTATTTCTGCCGACACCTGAAAGCATGGGGATTAGGAATATCCTCACCCAAGTGATTCCACCTCCCATGATGATAACTGGGCTGTGTGGACGGACTCGCCCTGGACATTTTCAGGGTGTTGCTACAATTGTCACTAAACTGCTGAATATTATTCAACCCGATCGAGCCTACTTTGGTGAAAAAGATGCCCAACAGTTAGCAATTATTCGCAAAATTGTGGCAGATCTTAATCTACCTGTAGATATTGTTGGTTGTTCGACGCTCCGCGCTGATTCTGGTTTAGCACATAGCTCTCGCAATCAATATTTGTCACCCACAGGCAAAGCTCAATCAGCAGTAATTTATCGGAGCTTAAAACAAGCGCAAGTATTAGTAGCTAGTGGCGAAACCCATCCACCAGAAATTTTAGCGGCTGTTGTGACAGAACTAAGAACAGTGCCTGAATTTCAATTAGAGTACTTAGAGCTTGTGGATCCCGAGACCCTACAATCGATCGAAGTAGTGGATCGATCTGTGCTAATTGCGATCGCTGGCAGGATCGAAAATACGCGATTAATTGATAATATTACGATTGATAAGTAGGGCAGATTTTCCGTTGGATACGCTACCGCGAACGATCAAATTTAATTGACTAAATATGACTCAAATTAACGACGCAACTTTAGCTACTATTCCTTCACCTTGTTTTGTTCTAGAAGAAGAATTACTAGCGCGAAATTTAGCTGTGTTCGATCGAGTCCAACAAGCTGCTCCAATTCGGGTAATGCTCGCCTTGAAGGGGTTTTCGTTGTTTCATAGCTTCCCACAGCTTCGCACTGTACTCAAGGGTGCTTCGGCTAGTTCCCTATGGGAAGCCAGACTTGCGGCTGAAGAATTTGGAACGGAGGTACATGTTTATTCAACCGCTTATCGATCGGAAGATGTGCCAGATATTCTACCAATTGCTTCCCACATGACTTTTAATTCTCTGACTCAATGGGATCAATTTCGATCACAAGTCCTGAATTTCACCCCTAATCAACCATCCCCAGGTTTGCGGATCAATCCTGAATATTCCCCAGTCAAAACTGCTCTCTACAATCCCTGTCAACCCTCGACGAGATTAGGTGTTTCAGCTAGTCAAATGGGTGATACTTTGCCAGAAGGCATCGATGGATTTTTATCACATAATTTATGCGAGAGTGATTCATTTGCCTTAGAGAAAACGATCGCTAATATCGAGAAATTATTTGGGCGGTTTTTACCTCAACTCAAATGGTTGAATTTTGGTGGTGGTCATTTGATGACGCAAAAGGATTATGATGTGGATCATGCGATCGAAGTGTTAAATGCTTTTCATACTCGTCATCCCCACATTCAGTTATTAATGGAACCAGGTTCAGCAATTGCCTGGGAAACTGGATTTTTGATCGGTAAGGTATTGGATCTAATTCCGACCAATGATCTGGTAAATGTGATGCTAGATGTGTCATTTACCGCTCACATGCCTGACTGTTTGGAGATGCCATATAAGCCAGCGATTCGGGGCGCACGGGAACCCGAATCCGGCGATACAATCTATCGAATGGGTGGCTCTAGTTGTCTAGCTGGTGACTTTTTAGGTGACTATGCTTTCGATCGAGAGTTAAAAGTTGGAGATCGAATTATCTTTGAAGATATGATGCACTATACAATGGTCAAAACTTCAATGTTTAATGGTGTGGTTCATCCCTCGATCGGGCGGATTGATAAAGATGGTAACTTTAAACTGTGGCGGGAGTTCTCTTACGAAGATTATCGATCTAGATTAGGTTAATATTCAGAAATCCGACTTTTTAAGAAGTTACAGGACTATTTGATTCTGGTTATGAGAGTAGGTTTTGTTTTAAGACTACTTATAATTATCGAGGGATACTTGCATAAATCTACCCCTACAGATTCTAAAATTGGCGAATGAAATAGTCCTAATATTTTAACAAATTCTGGTGCTATTTTTAACTTCCAATTCCTACAGCATCAGAAATCGAGTTTAACCCTCGCGCTTCTAGTTTGGCTAATAACCCCGTCAAAATCCGATCAATCATCCACGGGCCATTATAAGTCCAGCCTGTATAGACTTGCACTAAACTTGCACCAGCAGTGATCTTTTCCCAAGCATCATCGGCGGTAAAAATCCCACCGACACCGATAATCGGTAGACTTCCGCCCGTTTGCTGGTGAATAAATCGAATCACTTCGGTAGATTTTTGGCGAACTGGTGCCCCACTAATTCCGCCTGCTTCATCGGTAACACTTCGACCTGTAGCGGCAACTATTTTAGTAAGTAATTTCGATCGATCGATCGTCGTATTCGTCGCAATTATTCCGGCTAGTTTTGATGATTGAGATAGTTCTACTACTGCGGCGATATCTTCCCAGGCTAAATCAGGTGCAATCTTGACTAAGATTGGTTTCTGACCCTGATTTTCCTGTTGTAAAGTATCAAAAATAACTCGGAGCGGTTCGATCGCTTGTAGATCTCTCAATCCAGGTGTATTCGGTGAACTGACATTGATCACAAAGTAATCACCAAGATCTTTTAACCGTTTAAAGCTACCTAAATAATCACTAGCAGCATCATCTAATTCCGTAATTTTAGACTTACCTAAATTAATGCCGATTGGTATAGTGAAATCACTTTGCTGGCGTTGTTTTAATGCCGCAGCCATCGCCTCACTGCCTAGATTATTAAACCCCATCCGATTCAATGCTGCTCGATCTTGGGGTAGTCGAAATAACCGTGGCTGGGGATTTCCAGATTGGGGATGATAAGTAACTGTACCCAATTCCGCAAACCCAAACCCCAGATATTGCCACATTCCCGCCGCGATTCCATCCTTATCAAAACCTGCTGCTAATCCGACTGGATTGGGGAAGTTTAGCCCAAATACAGATTGTTCTAATTTTAGATCCGATCGACAAAAATACTGCTGGAAGCTAGCTTTTGCCAGTTTAGATAGGGGAGATCGAGGACTGGTATCGATCGAGTGCAATAAGGCTAATGACTGCTTGTGGACTGCTTCTGGATCGGCTTTGAGTGCAGAGAATAATAAGGGGCGGAGGGCAAGTTGGTAAATATCCAAATTAGGGGATAGGGGATAGGGGATAGGATTCGGATGGGACTAGAGCATAAGCTATTTCATTCGATCGCGAAATCTAGTCCGATCTATCTTACCCCTAATCCCTAATCCCTAACCCCTAACCCCTAATTTGGTAAGCTATTCAATGACGATTCGCGATTAGAAATTATGGCAACTATTAACAATAACTACTTAAAACTCAAAGCTGGCTACCTGTTTCCAGAAATCGCGCGGCGCGTCAATGCTTTTGCTCAAGCCAATCCTGACGCACCAATTATCCGGTTGGGGATTGGGGATGTCACGGAACCTTTGCCTCTAGCTTGTCGCGCTGCAATGACTCAAGCAGTGGACGATATGGGCGATCGAGATAAATTTAAGGGTTATGGCCCCGAACAGGGTTATGCTTGGCTCAGAGAAGCGATCGCCACCAATGATTTTCAGGCGCGTGGTTGCGATATTGATCCCTCCGAAATCTTCATCTCAGACGGCTCAAAATGCGATTGTGGCAACATTCTCGATATTTTCGGACACGACAACACGATCGCTGTTACCGACCCTGTATACCCCGTTTACGTCGATACCAATGTGATGGCGGGGAATACTGGTGATGCCAATGACAAGGGCGAGTATGGTGGGCTAGTTTATCTACCGATCACAGCGGCAAATGATTTCACTGCCCAAATTCCAACCCAGAAAGTCGATCTAATTTATCTCTGCTTTCCAAATAATCCCACAGGCGCAGTCGCAACCAAAGCACATCTGACAGCCTGGGTAAATTACGCCAAGCAACATGGCTCAATTATCTTCTTTGATGCTGCTTATGAGGCTTTTATCACCGATCCTAGTTTACCTCGATCGATCTACGAAATCGAAGGTGCGCGGGATTGCGCGATCGAGTTTCGTTCTTTCTCCAAAAATGCTGGATTTACAGGTACTCGTTGCGCTCTAACGGTAGTTCCCAAAACCCTCACCGCCAAAGCCGCCGATGGTAGCGATGTCGAACTGTGGAAACTGTGGAATCGTCGCCAATCTACCAAATTTAATGGTGTTTCTTACATCGTTCAACGTGGTGCGGAAGCTGTCTATTCACCTGAAGGAAAAGCGCAAGTGAAAGAACTAATTGCTTTCTACATGGAGAATGCCAAAATCATCCGTCAAGAACTCACTGCTGCTGGATTAGAAGTACATGGCGGTGTCAATGCCCCTTATGTTTGGGTCAAAACTCCGGCTGGTTTATCAAGTTGGGATTTCTTTGATAAATTACTAACAAATTGCCATGTGGTTGGCACACCTGGCTCTGGTTTTGGTGCTGCGGGTGAAGGCTATTTCCGCATTTCCGCATTCAATAGTCGGATAAATGTTGAAGAAGCAATGAAACGGATTACGGCTAAGTTTAAAGGCTAATTGAATTATCAATAACCTGTAGGGGTGGGTTTATGCTAATGATCTTATTTGTGCTAGAAGTCCACAACAAACCCGCCCAACCCCAACACTAATCCAGATAAAGAAGCAGCCCCGATCGTGATCGGGGCGGCTTCTTCAATTTAGCCTAGAACCTATATAGTAAACATTGCCCACCATATATAAGTTTAGTCTGCTGCCATAACTTGGACATCAATAACTTGGTCAGTTACATCAGGAGTAGACTTACTAGATCGAGTATTGTGAGATTGTAACTT
>CASBPY010000035.1 GCA_949127675.1 Synechococcales cyanobacterium PMM_0072 | reverse complement strand
TTATCTTTGAGTAGAGTTGGATCTACTGTTTGTTCGCTATCGTGGGCAATAATGTTTCCCACTTTCCGCAATTCTTTGGCGAGTTCAAATATTACCACCAAACCTTCGGCAAAATTGAAATCATCATCGACAGCAGCGCGAAATCTGTCAACTTCGTCTGTGGTTCTAGCTATTTGTATTACTGAAAGCGGATCGAGAGTAGTCCAGCCTAATTTCTTACCAAATTCATAACCGAATAACAAGCCATCCTTGATTGTCTGCCAGCTTTGTCCGGCGGCTGTGATCGATGCTTCGTTAAAATCGATC
Organism: Synechococcales cyanobacterium PMM_0072; assembly: GCA_949127675.1. GTDB lineage: Bacteria > Cyanobacteriota > Cyanobacteriia > Cyanobacteriales > Chamaesiphonaceae > Chamaesiphon. Next base: position 35,365 of record CASBPY010000035.1, on the reverse strand, counting down.
GGTTTACGATATTGAGCGGTGAGCACAAATAACCGAACAGTCATCGGATCGATCTCGACTTTGTGACCATTGAGATCGTGGTAATCGTTGAGTAACTTACGGATGGTTGTAAAGTTCCCCAAGGATTTAGACATTTTTTCACCACCGATATTCACCATCCCATTGTGCATCCAGTAAGTGGATAAAGGACTGTCGTGAGCGCATTCGGATTGGGCGATTTCATTTTCGTGATGGGGGAAAACCAGATCGTTACCGCCGCAATGGATATCGATCGTTTCGCCCAACTGCTTGCGGATCATCGCAGAGCATTCAATATGCCAGCCTGGTCGTCCATTTCCCCAGGGAGACTCCCATGCTGGTTCGCCTGGTTTAGCGGCCTTCCACAGGGCAAAATCAAAGGGATCTTCTTTCTTGATTTGGTCGGGATCGGCGGCTTCGATTCTTTCCCCTGCTCCAGCACGAAGATCGTCGAGATTGCGTTTGGAGAGTTTGCCATATTCAAGATCTTTCCGTACACGGAAATAGACATCCCCGTCTACGGTATAGGCAAATCCTTTTTGTTCAAGATCCCTAATTAAATCTTGAATTTCTTGAATATGTTTGGTGGCGAGGGGATAGCTATCGGCATCGGAGACATTGAGGCTGTGCATATCCTCAAAATATGCCGCAGTATATTTTTCAGCTACCGCAGTCATCGAGCTTTGTTCAAGCTCGGCGCGATTGAGGATCTTGTCGTCGATATCGGTAAAATTCTGGACATACTCAACCTTGTAGCCCCGCCATTGGAGATAACGCCGCACAGTATCCCAGACGATCGACGATCGAGCGTGTCCAAGATGGCAATAGTCATATACAGTCACCCCACAGCAGTACATTTTCACCTGGTTGGGTGTCAAGGTTTGAAACGGCTCTTTGGTTCTGGAGAGGGTGTTGTAAATGTTGAGGCTCATAGAAAAGTTGGGAGTTGGGAGTTGCGGCTCGCGCTCCTCGGCTTTGCCGAGGGTTTAGCGAGAAAAGACAGGGAGGTGGGAGCGAAGAGTTAGAGGATTAGACTCTCAAATAAAGGTTAAAATGACTAGTGACTGGTCAGAGCATAGACAATTGCTCTACTTTAAGTTTGCCATCTATTGACTGCGAATTCCCGTACAATCCCAACTCATACTTTTATGACTTCAACTACAATCGCTCCAACTCTTGAAATCATTGACGTAGAACAGAAACTGGTACCTGTGACGATTATTACGGGATTTCTTGGTAGTGGGAAGACTACGCTGCTCAATCATATCCTCCAAAACCAGCAGGGTATCAAAACAGCGGTGCTTGTTAATGAATTTGGTGAAATCGGCATCGACAACGATCTGATTGTCGCGACGGGTGAAGATATGGTGGAGTTAAATAATGGTTGTATTTGCTGCACGATCAATGAGGATTTGGTCAATGCGGTGCATAAAGTCTTGGCTCGATCGGAACAGATTGATTATTTAGTTGTTGAAACTACCGGAGTGGCCGATCCGTTACCTGTGGCACTGACTTTTTTAGGTACAGAGCTAAGAGATTTAACACGGCTAGATTCGATTATTACTTTAGTTGATGCCGCAAATTTTAGCATCGATTTATTTAATAGTGAAGCTGCTCAAAGTCAGATTACTTATGGAGATATTATCCTACTCAATAAGACTGATTTAGTTGATGAAGCAGATGTAGATTTGTTGGAAGTGCGGCTGCGAGATATGAAAGAAGGGGCGCGGATCATTCGCACAACCAAATCACAAGTATCTCTACCGATGATCCTCAGTGTCGGGTTATTTGAGTCTGATAAGTATCTAGCTGCACCAGCTAAGCATGATGACCACAGCCATACTCACGACCATCATGATCATGCACATGCAGCGGACAAAGAAGACCATAGTAATTGCGATCATGACCATAATAAGTGTGAACACGATCACTCCCACGATCATCATGGACATGATCATTCACATCACTTAGATAATGATGGTTTTACCTCAATGTCATTTGTGAGCGATCGACCATTCATGCTCCGCAAGTTTCAGCATTTCTTAGACAATCAATTGACTGTAAATATCTTCCGTGCTAAAGGGTTTTTATGGTTTGATGAAAGTGATAAATGTCATGTCTTTCATCTCTGCGGTAAACGGTTCTCGATCGATGATGAACAGTGGAAGGGTGAACCCCAAACTAAGTTTGTAATTATTGGTCAGGATTTAGATAATGACAAAATTCGCAAGCAGTTGGAAAACTGTTTGACTACTGATAAGACAATGGCTGGGAAAGGATTTGGGAAATAGATAATAAAATTAGTGTGGTTAAAAACCCGACTTTGCCAAAAAGTCGGGTTTTTGTGTCATCCTACATCGCTAAATCATAATTATCATCGATACAAGCCCTAATCAAAAACTTACAACCAATACTGGTTGATGGCGCGTGGATGGAATTGGGATACGATCGAATATAGTCGCCAGCCAGATAAACTTGATCGTCGATGATTAGTTCTCCTTCCAACATATAGATCTCTTCAATCCCCGCGTGTTGGTGAAATGGATAGACGACTCCAGCCGCAGCTTTGACGAGTAAATGTTGGGTTCTATTTATTTCATCGCGAAATAACACCACAGCTTGTACTCCTTCAATTCGGCGCGGCTGCCAATCTAGATCAGCCGATCTGATTGTAAACATTTTGAGATCTGGCGGCACTGCTGGCGATATTTCAGGGATAGCTTCAACAGGATTTAGTCCCAACCGATCAAATAATCGATCCTTGAGATCTGCTGCCATCGGCATCGTGGGAGCACCATAAGGAATAACTCCTACCGCAGCTTGATAGCTTGCCAATTCTTCAGCCAAATCTGGAAACTCCAAAACTTGTGCTTCTACCCAGATTCGTTCGTCAAGATCAAGCAGATCGAGCGCGTATAATGGCGCAAGTTCGGCAAAACAGCGGTGGTCATCATTCATCATAACTGTAGCGGCGGGGCTGATTAGATTGGTTTATGCTTACTATTTATCCATCTATTGATTTATAACTCCCTGTCGAATTGCACCCTGAGCTTACTCAATCCCAGCCGAATCCTAGTTTTGACAGTTCCTGGTGAAAGTCCAATGGCTGCGGCAATTTCAGTATGAGTTAAACCTTGATAGTACGCCATCTCAATTACTTGACCCTGTGCGGCGGGAATCAGATCTAATGCGGTGATTACTTGTTTTCGTCGTTCGGCAATTTCTACTGATTCAAGTGGATCTACGCTCGTAGTGGGAAATTCGATCTCTTTTCCGATAGCGATGGCGGTATTAACTTTATTAAGACGTTGAATTTTACGCAACCGATCGATAATCCGACTGCGAGCGAGGGTGAAAATCCACTGATCGACGGAACCCTTATCAGGATCAAATCTATCGGCAATTTTCCACACTTGAGCAAAGACATCTAAAACAACTTCTTCACAGTCCTCTACTGAGTTTAGACTCTTCCAGGCGATCGCGTAAACCATCCGCGAATATCGATCGTAAAGCTGAGATAATGCTTGCCGATCTCCAGCGGCGATTTGGCTGACTAACTGCTGGGCTGCAACCATTGACGATACAGGATTGGGATTGCTGGGATAGCTTTAGTTTAGCCGACGATTGCCAATATTGAGAGATCCAGTTGAGCAGTAGCTGCGTATACCCATCTACAATCAGCTTGGAAGGAAACTAACATGGCAATCATTAACGGTACCGCTGGGGACGATATTATTTTGGGTGGTGCGGGTGGTAATACGCTCACGGGTGGTTTGGGTGCGGATATATTTGAGCTATCAGCTATAAATCTCCCCCAAACACCAAATACGATTACTGATTTTGCACCGTTGGAGGATACGATTCAAATCGATTTACCGATTGGTGGTAAATCCAGCGATATCACCACAGTTCAAACTGGTCAAGATGCGACTATCAAGTTTGGTACTACCCAATTAGCGACCGTTCAGAACACTTTAGTTAGCGATCTAACTAATATTGTCAGCTTAAATGCCGAGGTAACTGCAACTCCAACTCCAACTTCGGTACTGTCGATTCTCGGTATCAACCTCGATAAAAATCTATTCACCACCGATACTAGCGGTAACGGGTTTGGGATTAGTGCATTTAGTCAAAAACCAGGTAGTAAAGTCAATGAAATTGGGATCGTAGAGATCGACGATTTCACTGGGAAGGTCGGGGGAATCGCCCCTGGCACGACTGGATATCTCCAAGCCTTACTGGGTCGAGCTAAACCAATTTTCTCGACCTTAGATGGTAGTTTCTTTAATCCTGCCAAGCGAGAGATTAGCTTAGATGCCAGTAAAACTTACGAATTTTTCCAAGTCCAAGATGGATCGATCGCTCAAGTGCAGCAGCAGATTGCTGATGGTAAAACACCAACTAATATTCTGTTTGCCCTGCCGGATGCTAATGGCAATAGTCCGATTAAAGTGACTAGTAATAGCACTAATGATGGATATCAAGTATCGGTAAATAATGATCAATTAGTCTTGAATGTGACCAAATTAGATGGTGTTGGTGTCAATACACCAATTGGTAGTAAATCTCAAGATTTGGCCCAAGGACGGACACTCGATCTGACTGATTTTGGTGGACAAACGCTCAAGGTAGATATTACGACCACAAGTTCAGCAGCTTATAACAATAATATTGGTTTTTATGCGGTTGAAGATGCGATCGGCAGCATTCTACTTGCCAATGGCACTATGCTCAAACCAGGTGATCCAAATTATGCCACTGAAGCAATTAAAAGTGCCGTTCTTCAAGCAAGTAAAACCGATAGCAAACTTAACCAAGATATCGTCGGTGGCAAAATTTACGCTCCAGTAGTTGTCGCCCAAGGTTCATTAACTGATTTTGTCAATAAAAATCCAAGCAATGGTGGTGGTGCCAATGACATTCATGCTTACTTTAACTATATTGGCGCGAACCCCGATCGGACGGATCATTTTCGATTGATTGGTAATAATACTTTTGGAGTAGAAGATCTCTATGGTGGCGGCGATCGAGACTTTAACGATCTAGTTATTACAGCTAGTTTTAAAGCTTAATTGACACTCTCCCCGCACCGAGAGATCCATTCTGGAATTAGGATCGTATACCCAGATGAATCAAAAGATTTGCCCATCCTACCAATATTAAAGGATTGTATATGTCTCTTTCATTGCCTAAATTTATCCAACTTAATCGGACAAACTCTCTAATTGTAGGGGCGATTTCGATCGCTGCACTGCTAGTTGCAACTAGCTTGCCAAAGGCTTTAGTGGCATCCGATCACGATGACGGAGAAGTTGATACCAAAGGTCGTAACCTCAACCTCACCGACTTATACGCATTTCGCGAAAAAGACCAAAATCCGAATGCCAGAGATGGCGATCTGATCTTGACGATGAATAGCAATCCTCGATCGATTGCCCGTCAACAGTACTTCTTTAGCACCAACGCCCGTTACGAGTTTAAACTAACTCGTGTTGGCGACAAAGAGGCTACTCCTACGGGTCAAGAAGATATCACCCTCCGGTTTGAATTTGGCGCACCAAACAATCGGAACCAGCAGCAAATCAAATTTACCGTCATCAAAGATGGTAAAGAAATTTCTGCTTCAAATATGCGGACTACTGCTCTAAATGAGAAAACATACGTCAATCAACTCGCTGCAAATGGTGCTAAGATTGCCGTCTTTGCAGGGTTGCGGGAAGATCCATTCTTTTTCGATGTGGAACAGTTTTTCCGCGTCCGTGCTGGTGCATTAGGCACCGGGCCAAGCGTTGGTTTCCGTGCTCCCGATCAAGCACTTGACTCATTTAAGGGTTATAACGTCAATTCAATTGCCCTCCGAATTCCTCAGGAATTTCTCTCAGGCAAAGATGGCGCGAAAACCTACGATATCTGGCAGACAATCTCGCTCAGAGATGGCAATGGCAAATATCAGCAGGTGGAACGCTTGGCTCGTCCAGCCATCAATGAAGGCTTAGTCGTTAGCAATAGCTTACTCAATGCCTTCAACAGCGTACCACCGACTGCCGATCTCAGCCCAGCGGCGGGGCCGATTGGAACAGAAGCAATCCGCACGCTCAAAGCATTGGGAAATAATGACGATCGAACCAAAGCTTTATTAGGTGCGTTCTTACCCGATGTGATGCGAATCGACACTACTGGAGCTAGTGGCTACGCCAATGCTCTGAATGGAAAAGGTAGTCCAATTCGGGGGCGGATGCTCAAGGATGATGTGATTGATGTCACTTTGAGCGTACTAACTGACGGTAAAGTTAAGGGCGATAACGTTTCTTATGAAGGAAGTAATCTCGCTCAAGGACACAAAGCTTTGGAGGGGGATTTCCCTTATTTAGCTTTGCCAAATTAGCTAGTTACTAGTGCTATCACTATACTCTGCATGGTCATAGATTGCTGGTGTTTACAGGGGATAGGGAATAGGGGGAAGCAATTACACTCAAGATTTTTCTCATTCTCTAAACTCCAGTTTATGACCACTCAAAGTATAACTATTGTAAATGAACTGGGAGTTCGATCGATACTCCCAGTATCTTTTAGATCAAATTATTCACCATGAAGTACACCATTCTTTCTACTCTAATCTTCGGAATGGCGATCGTTGCCGCTCCTGCTCATGCTCAATTTTCCTCGTTTTCTTCTGGCTCAGATAGTTGCTCTGGAGTTTGTGTGAAGCTCGATTTTGGTTCAGCAAATAATGATAATTCCTTCGGTAACGGCTTCGGGAGTAGTTCTCCATCTAGTGGCAATAATCTGCGCTGGCAATTAGGCGTAACTTGGCGACCAAATCCACCCGAAGTCGCTCAAGTGGAAGCAGAAAGAACCAAACAAAAATTGGATGATAATCGCACATTAATGACTAGTTTAGCAGATGCGATCGCCCAAAACAAACTTGAATTAGCCCGTGGTTTAGCAATTTTATTAGCTCCAAGACTAGGCTACAGCAATCCGACTGTGCTGATCGCCGAAATGAAACAAGGCTCGATGAACATTGGCACAGCTCCTGCTGCAATGCCTAAAACTTCAACAACTCTAATCCCACCAACTACTCAGATCAAAGAAACCTCTCTCGTTGATAATCAACCAACGATCGAACTCCGCTAATCGATCGATCACTATTTAAGCAATCGCCTAGTCATTTTAATATTTATAGCATCAACAATATTTAATTCTGATTACTATTTACTATTGATCAATTATGCAACTTCCTACCATCAACAAATTATCAGCCCCAACTAAATTGCGCTCAATTGCTGCTTTTCTAGGAATTGGTGTTTCGATCGCATTTTATAGCATCCCTGCTTCGGTACCTCGCCCCGATTCAATTTGGAAGTATCGCTTTTTACGTCCAGAAGCCAGCAGTGTTACCAAAAATATTCGCCAGGAAATCGCCTTTCACCAGCAAAAAATCCAACAGCAACCAACCGCTGGATTGGAACGGGCAGCACTAGCCCAAAATTACCTCAAAATGGCACGAGCGACGGGAGAAAGTAGTTGGTATCTACTGGCAGAACAAATGGCGCAACAATCCCTAGTCCATTTATCTGTCCATAATTACAGCGCAATTGTTGTCCTCGCCAAAGTAGCAACCGCCAAACATGACTTTGCCCAAGCCCTATCCCTGCTCAAGCAACTTCCGCCTGAAGCTGAAGCTCTGTCGCTACTAACCACCAGTCACCTAGCTCTAGGTGATGCCACAACTGCTCGCAAAACTGCGGCTACTCTGGCTCTAAAAGTCCCTACCCTGGGTAACTTGGCACTGAAAGCTTTGGTAGAAGTAGCTCAAGGACAAGATCAAGCGGCGATTCGCGATTTTACAGCGGCGATTGCGGCGGAGGAACCAGGGGAAATCGAAAGTTCGGCTTGGGTGCGGACATTATTGGGACGATTGTACTATAAGCGGGGACAACTCCAGCAGGCAGAGGAATTATATCAATCAGCCCTGGATATTTTGCCTAGATACTCGCCAGCATTATTAAATTTAGCTGAATTATCTGTTCGGAAATGGCAAGCCAACCCCACTCAGACAACGGATCGAGAACGGGCAATTGAATTATACGATCGATTTTTTGCGATCAATCAGCAAGCCCCAACTGTCTACAACCATGTTGCGATTAGGGGCTTGGCGCGGGTACAGCAGCTCCAAGGCAAAACGACTCAAGCCAATCAAACCTGGGAACTAGCGGTGTCAAAATTGCGATCCGATCTAACTGGCTTTGGACATCGGCGTGAGTTGGCGCAATTATTACTAGAGCGGGCACAGGGCGACGACATTGCCGAGGCTTTAGCCTTGATGCAAGCCGAAATCAAGACTCGCCAAGATCCCGAAACCTGGGACACGTTGGCGGCGGCATACTTCCAACTGGGACAGATACCAGCGGCACAACAGGCGATCGAGTCGGCATTAAAGTCAGGGATTCGAGATCCAGCAATAACCGATCGAGCAGCCGTTATCGCTCAAGCTAGCGGGCAATCAGCACAAGCTAGCAAGTATCGAGCGCAGATTAAATCGATCGATCCCCTCTTCGATGCTGGAGCTAGACAAGCTCTCGGTTTGGGCGTGGGTTTGTCTGGCTTAAATTAACGAAAGTAAGGGGTCTAAATCTTCCTTCTTTAGACTGGGTTATTAGATGAGGATTTAGACCATATCCTAATAATTTAGCTATCAATTATCAATTATCAAGTAATTAGATACACCATGCCTCATCAAATATCTATAGCTTGGAAGATCTTTATCTGTTGGGGATTAGGACTATTAATGGTGTTATCCTTAGCTACACCCAGTCAGGCTCACTGGGCAGACTTAGCCGTAGCAGATATTCAGATTAGAGAACGAGATGTCGATCTAAATCTCACAGTCCCCACCGGATTAATCGCCCAGTTTGATGATGACAAAAATCAGCAACTATCAGAGGCAGAAATAACTACTCACCAAAAAGATCTTCAAACGTTTCTGAACGAAAAAATTAGACTCACAGTCGCAGGGGAAAGGAGTGAGACTTTAATAGTTAAATCTAATAGTACTGTAAAAATCCCATCCAATCTGACTGCTACTCCTGATACTCATAGCAGCTTATTGTTGCAATATCGGTGGTCACAACCGATCGAACAGTTGCAGATGCACTACGATCTATTCATTGCTGGAGTGAGTACAGCACGCTGTTTAGCACAAGTATTTCGAGCTGGGCAAGTGGACAATTTAGTCTTCACCCCTGACTCCCAAAATGCAGCTCTGATCGATGCGCCAATCTTACAGCAAATTAGTAGTTTTATTAGGCTAGGGATCGAACATATTTGGACTGGTTACGACCATATTTTATTTTTAGTTAGTCTATTAATGTTAGGTGGAGAATTGGGCTATTTGCTCAAGGTTGTGACTGCATTTAGCTTATCTCATTCGGTGACATTATTTCTAGCAGCTCTAAATATTGTCTCTGTCCCTAGTCGGTGGGTGGAGATTGCCATTGCACTATCGATCGCCTATATTGCGTCTGAAAATTTGTGGAAAAAGGAAGCAAGAGCTAGATGGCAATTAGCTTTTGGATTTGGTTTAATTCACGGATTGGGATTTTCTTCTGCTTTGCAGGAATTAGATTTACCACGAACTAATTTAGTGACTTCGTTGGCTAGTTTTAGTGTCGGGATTGAAATCGGGCAATTTGCGATCGTGTTAGCTGTTTATTTCGCTCTCTCCTATCTCCGTAAATTTCCCTGGGATTTAACTGTTCGGCGGATGATTTCAGTTGGAGTAATTATCATGAGTGCAATCTGGTTTTGGGAAAGGGCTTTTATGGGTTGAAAATCTGTAGATGGCTTTATTTATGCTACTGATTCCAAATTTAACAATAAATATTGTACGAACTCGCCCTCACCCACCATTAACATTCAAAATGGCATATCTACGAGGTTACAAATAAAAAAAGGTAGGAATAATTCATGAATTATTCCTACCTTTTTTTATTGCCTAATTACCGAATTATTTAGGTAATCCCAAACACAACAACTAAACCTAAGACTGCTCCAAAGATAATCAAAGCGTAGAATTGAGCGCGTCCAGTTTCGAGATATTTCAAACCTTCACCACCGAGCAATGTAGCTAAACCAGTAAAGTTTACGGCACCATCAACTACCCGATAATCAACTTCCATCACCTGACGGGCAACTCGGCGTAAACCGATCACAAAGACATTATTATAAATATCGTCGATGTACCATTTATTCAGCGAGAGATTGTAGAGCGTTGGAATTTTGGAGGCGATCGCACTCGGATCAATTTTGCGGCTAAGATACATTAGCGATGCCAAAGTGATGCCGATTAAACCAATCCCAACTGAACTACCAGCCATAATCAAGAATTCATTGAGATCGAATTCATGGGCGACTTCGATATGTCCAGGTGCAGAAATGAACGCTTCGAAATAGTTATTAAACGGTGTACCGACTAAACCAATCAGGGCTGACGGTACAGCTAAAATAACTAGCGGTAAAGTCATACTCCACGGTGATTCATGAGGATTGGCGGCATGGTTGTGACCATGAGCATCATCGTGAGAATCTTCAGCATCTACACCACCAGGACGAGCTGCTGCGAGTAACTGCTGTTGAATCTTTTTGTCATTGCCTCGGAAACTGCCCTCAAAGGTCGAGAAATACATGCGGAACATGTAAAATGCTGTGATGCCTGCGGTAGCAAAACCAACTCCCCAGAGCAGCGGATTTGAGGCGTAGGTAGCACCGAGGATTTCATCTTTTGACCAGAATCCGGCGAAGGGGGGAATCCCTGAAATTGCGAGGGTACCGATAAAGAAGGTACCCGCAGTGATCGGCATGTGTTTCCGCAAACCACCCATTAGCCGCATATCTTGAGCGAGGGCGGGATTGTGACCGACGACATCTTCCATCCCGTGGATCACGGAACCAGAGCCGAGGAACATCATCGCTTTGAAGTAAGCGTGAGTCATCAGGTGGAATAATCCAGCGGAGTAAGCACCGACACCCATTGCCATGACCATGTAGCCCAATTGGGACATGGTGGAATAGGCCAGACCTTTTTTGATATCATTTTGGGTGATCGCGATCGATGCGCCCAGAAATGCTGTGGTTGCGCCAGTCCAAGCGATCGTATCCATCGCAGCGGGGATCTGCTCAAATACGGGATACATTCGCGCAATTAGAAATACACCTGCGGCTACCATCGTCGCAGCGTGGATCAGTGCGGAAATCGGTGTAGGGCCTTCCATTGCATCTGGGAGCCAGACGTGGAGCGGGAATTGGGCTGATTTAGCAACTGGTCCCATAAATACCAGGATTGCTAATAATCCGGCTAAACCACCGCTAATAGTGCCTGAAGCGACCAATTCTTGGAGTCTGTCACCCATAATCTGGAAGTCAAAACTGCCAGTCGCCCAGTAGAGTCCCAGCATTCCGAGTAGTAAGCCAAAGTCACCGACGCGGTTGGTGACAAAAGCCTTTTGACAAGCATCAGCGGCACCTTTGCGATCGTACCAGAAGCCAATCAGCAGGTACGAACACATCCCCACGAGTTCCCAGAAGATATAAACCTGGACAAGATTGGGGCTAATAATCAACCCCAACATCGAGGAGCTAAATAGACTCAAATAGGCATAGAACCTGACATAGCCAGGATCGTGAGACATATACCCGTGGGTGTAGATCATCACCAACATCGCTACCGTCGTGACGATCACCAGCATCAATGAGGTGAGATGATCGATCGTGTAACCCATATTCAGGTGAAAATTACCCGCTGCTGCCCACTCAAACGAATAAGTATAAGTAGGATGCCCCTGAAACTGACTGGTGAGGATGGCAAAAGACATCACCATCGCGGCACCGATGAGTGAAATGATTAGAACTGCATTCAGTTCGCGCAGTCCATTGGTAAATTTATTGAGCGAAATTAATCCCAATCCGACTAGCATCGCCCCAGCAAGGGGAAACACTGGAATCAACCAGGCGTAATCGTATAGTGCTTCCATGTATATGTTGAAATCTAATGATTAAGGATGGACAAACTAGCTGGCGTGACTGATAACTGGAACAGAATAAATGTCACTGTTTCACTTGGTGGCTGACACTAAGTTCTTATTTAGTATGCCCCAGTTAACTCGTAACCCTCAACCTAGTACAGGTAAGTTGACATCCATCCGATCGGATTTGCTGTAGGCAATAATACCGATACCTGCCAGTGCTATCTTATCGCGATTCTGTCAAGAAGAGGCTGTGCCCCAGCGTCTACCGCTTAAATCAGTTCAGTTACAATTTTGTGCCCACCTACTTAGAAATAGATAAAAATCAAGACAAAGAGCTGTAAATCTGCCCCTTGCCTTATAAAATATCTATTCACCATTCACCATCCATTAAATCGGTGTACCATGCACCAGATTATTCAGTAGAGACTCAATATGCGCCATTGCTTGTTGGTTTTCTGGTTGGTGTTGGGCTGAATCAGCTAAACCACCTAATTGTTGTTTAAATGTGTTGATGTGATCTTGTAATGGTTGAATCATTTCTTGATACAAATCAATTTTGGCAACTAGCTCTGTGAATATTTGCTTGGTAACTTGATGTTGAGATTCTAGTTCTTGGACTTGCTTGGATTCACGGAGATAAGCCTCAACTTGTTGCTCGATTTTAGATTTGGTTTGCTCGATCGTGCCACGCAAATTTTGGATATCTGTCTCCATTTGAGTGATTTCTGCCTGCTGCTGTTGGCGTTGGCTATCTAATAACCGCAAGACAGCTTCCCATTCGATTTGAGACTGATCAGCAGCTTCAGGTGGATGACCCTGACGTTGACGCAAGACTCGATTGTGAATTTGCAAAAATGTTTGGCGTTCGCGCATGGTTTGACGTTGACCATCGAGGGTATGGTCGAGCATATTGTAGCCATCTTGTTCATCAGCCAACTCTGCTTCGAGTTTGAGTTTGTTGAACTCACTTGCGACTAAAATAGCTTGCTGAAGTTCATCGATTACTACTTGCTTTTCTTGGAGTTCTTCTTCTTCCAGGTGGACAAAATGTACCGATCGATCTACTTCGGTTTGAAGATTAGTTACAGTTGCCTGAAGTTCAGCAATTGGCATGGATTCCAATAAGCTAATGTCGAGTTTTTGGTCATCAGCCAAGTCGATCCCACCACCTTTAGACATCAGATAAATCTTCTGATAGTTGTCCTGCTCGGCTTGGAGTCTGACAGTGAGGCGTTGGATATATTCTTGCTGCATACTCAAGGTATGTTGCTGAACTTCCCAGGCGGTTTGGGTTTCTTCGAGGGAAGTTTGTAGCTCTTGGAGTTGGTGTTTACGTTGCTCGATTTCTTGTTGTTGCCGATCGAGTTCTGCTTTAGTTTCCAGTACCCGTTGTTGCTGCTGCTGGAGTTGAGCTTGGTGATGATCCAATAGACCTTGTTGAACTTCGATCGCCGTGACTGTAGTTTCCAATTGTTGCGGATTCAAAGAACTAGCCGAACTACCTAATTGATGGAGAGCAGCACGAATTTCAGTGATTTGATCCTCACTCAACCCGCCACCTGCTGACTGTTGTTGGACGAGTAAGTGCTCTTTTTGCTGCAAGTTTTCCCACCGTGCAGCTAGTTCTTGGCGAGATAGCTCGTGTTGTTCGAGAGTTGATTCCAGGGCTTGAGCCTCTTGAGTCAATCTATCGAGTTCGGCGCGAGTACTTTCGAGATCTTCTTCCCGTCCATAAATTTCTTCCTGACGCAATTGCAATTGCTGACTTTGAAGGCTCAAAGATTGCCGCCAGCTCTCAATTTCATCAGCTTCCTTCTTATATTTCTCAATTTGGCGGGAGAGATTTTGCAAAATCCCCACCAGATGTTTACCAGCTTCCCGCAATTGGGATTGGATTTGGCGATTGGCATTCATATCAACCAACACCAACACCCCTGGGCTGTAGTTATTTGCCTCGTCAGGCGCAGCTACTAGCTCTTCGCCTGGAATCGCACTCCAACTTTGTTCGCTGCGCTGACAAGCTAGGAGCTTGAGTTCAGCCTTAGTTCTACCACTGATATTAAACCCAGATTTTGGTTTTTGGACTTCTGCTAGATACAACACGTTAATATTCCCTTCTGATACAAATAAATTTAGGTTTTTGCCGAGTATACAGACTCGAATTAGTTAGTCCATATTATAAATCTGAGCAAACAGTGAGTTTGAGCAGTTGTCTTCACAACTATATATACATCAACTTCTAGCTGCCATCAGCATAAAATGCGTTCACGGAGTGTGAGCTTTGCTCAATCGATCCTCAGTTTCTTGCGAGCGAGATCTTGACTTAGCAGGATTGCTTGGAGCGAGTGTGATGTTCACTCACAACCATATATACATCGACTGCCACCCGTAATCAGTATGAAATTAGATCTAATTTTGATCGATCTTGGAAATTATGAAACAAATTAGTCGATGTGTGGGAAAACTGAATGTAGCGGACACAAATGCAGATCAACATCTACTGCTGGACAAATCGCCAATCAGCCACTCCCCTAGTCTGCTTTCCTCCGTGATTTTACCGAGAGAGTATCGATAGCTAAGTCGCTCAAAGTCGCTATGTCTAGTCATTACATATCTAGTTCAGGGTAATCTTCTTATAATTATTAGCTATGAAACCTATTTATGACTTCTAAAGATCGTCGGTTTATATTCTCAATGTCTTCGGTTCTAGTGTCCATTTACCCCCATTAATTAGCAGATATATGAAAACAGTTCTAGTTGTGGATGATAGTACCGCCCAGCGGGAAATGATCAAAGAGCTACTCCAAGCTAGTGGGATGACCGTAAATGTCGCTATGGATGGCGAACAAGCGATCGCAGTTGCCTTGGAAATTATTCCAGACATCGTAGTCCTCGATGTGGTCATGCCCAAAATGAATGGCTATGAAGTTTGTCGCAAACTCAAATCCGATCCCAAAACTCAAGATGTGCCCGTAATTCTGTGCAGTTCTAAAAGTGAGGATTTTGATAAACACTGGGGGATGCGACAAGGTGCCGATGCCTATGTCTGCAAACCGTTTGAGCCAGTAGAATTGCTCACCACCATTAAACAGTTATTGCGAGGCTAGATCTAATGGTACTCAATTTAGATTTTTTAACCAGTGATGATGCACCTACTCCTGCTGAGGTAGATAGTGGTAGTCGTGAAGGCGAATTGTGCTTGCGGTTTGAGGTACCTTCCGGTAACGAGTTTGCCCTCGCTGCTTCTGGGGTGCGCGAGGTGATGTCAGTTTATCTCGATCGAATTACGCCCATTCCCAATGCTTCACCATTTTTCTTAGGAACCTATAATTGGCGCGGTCAAGTAATTTGGATCGCCGATTTGGGTCAATTTCTCGGCGACCAAGTATTGGTAAATACCGATACCAGTGAAATTTCGATGCTGATTGTGGAGGAGCAAGAGCTAGTAATGGGTTTTGCCGTTCATACAGTTGCGAATACCGAATGGTTGAACGTCAATCAAAATTTCGCTGCCCAGCGAGAGATCCCAGCCGCAATGAAACCCTTTGTCAAAGGCGTTTATGCCATATCGGGATCGGAGACACCAGAGCTAAGATTGCTAGATCAAGTAGCGATTCTCCGCTCTACCCACTGGACTATCTAATGATTAAATTAAAGCTTATAAAAAACAACCGATTCATCAACATAGCTCGTTATTGACAGGAACTAATATGATTTCCAATTCTGATTACACCCAAGACTATACCCAAGAATATCAATTAGCTGAGGCTGCTTATTTACAAGGAAACTATGAAAAAGCTGCCGCTATTATCGATACCCTAGTTACCAAATTTCACGACGATCCGAGTGTCAGACTACTACGAGGACATATCTACTGCTATGGTCTATATCAGTATGAAATTGGCAAAAAAGAGTACGAATATGTGCTGACTATTTCCAAAGATCCTGAATTTCTTCAGTTTGCCAATAGTGGCTTGGAATATGCCAATTCCTGTCTGAGCCAAGCGGTCGATCGGATTGACAAACAACAGTTTGGTAGTGGCGATTCGGGTGGACATTACCGTGAGACCACTACCGACCCAGCCGAATTAATGACCTGGAGACAACCAGAAGATCTGGCTGCTGATGAGGATTTTGATCTAGCTGCCCTCAGTTTCAATGTCGATATGTCGGGACAACTATTTCCCAACCAAGCGACAGATTTCTTCTCTGAGGGATCAAACTCTGCCGATTATTCACAACAATCTCGTGCCAATCTTGCGACTGGTTTCCATAATAACGAACAAGAAACCCTAACTGATGCTTTTGCCTTTGGGTACACCCAAACAGAGGGCGAACCAACTGGCCTTCCTGATAGCGGACTACTCCAAACTTTATCGGCTGAAGAAAAAACCGCAGTCGGCGATGATACTGGTTTTTTCAATATCTCCCCAGCCGCTCATCGAGCATTTGCTAGCTTCGATCCAGATCGAGCTGAAGCTGAAGCTCCCGCTGAGGTTGCCGCCGATGCACCACAACCACAGCCCCAAGCTGCTGAGGTCGATCTGGCCGATCGACCCACGATGATTTTTACCAGCAATCGACCAGATGACAACGCCGCTTTTAGCGACACCGATCATCCAAATTCTGGCTTTTCAGTGGCCGATATCTCCGATGCCTTGAATGAAATTAGTGGGGCATTGCCACAAGCTTGGCCACCATTCAATCAGTCTGCCCAACAGCCTAATTGGATGAACAATGACCTGGTGATCGATGCCAAAAATGCTAGCAACTTTGATGATAATCATCAAGACGCAACCAATGACTTCATGAATTTTGGTGGGCCAAGTACCTTTAATGATGAATTTGCCGCCCAACAGAATTCACTCCCCGTATCTGCTAATCTAGCTCCAGCCGATGACAGTGGCGGCACACAATCTGGATTTTTCGATCTACCAGACAACTTCTTGGCACCACCCGATCAAGCTTCAGCCAATGGTCCCAAATCTTCAGGGATGTTTGATGATAGCTCCACATTTATCAATGGCGTGTCAATCTCTGGCATCAAAACTCCCCAGACATCGATGGATAGTGCCATCTATCGGGACGATCAAACCCAAATGACCAACGTCAAGTCTGCTGGTGGGATTTTAGCACCATTTGAAAATGCTTCATTCCAGAAGAAACAGTGGTTGATTTCTGGTGCAGCAGGTATCGGTGCGGCTGTAGCGATCGCTGGCGTTACCTTTGGTTCTAGCTTGACGCTCGATCAAAAAGATCAAGCCGCACGGGAGCCACTCCAACGGGCTGGCTTAATTATGATGGTAGTCGGTGGTCTGACTAGTTTTGGGATTACGAGAATTCTGACTGGACGCTATACCAAACAGGTGACTCGCAGTGTACGGGATCTCCAATCCAATTTTGAGCAAGTCTCTCAGGGAAATATGTCCGCCCGCGCCACGGTATGCTCCCAGGATGAACTTGGCACACTCTCTTCAACCTTCAACTACATGTTGCAGTCGGTTGTGACCAGCAACTCGGAAGCCCAACGCAAAGCCCGCGAAATGGAACTAGCCAAGGATGAACTCCAACGCCAAGTCATCCGCCTACTCGATGACGTAGAGGGTGCGGCACGGGGAGATCTGACCGTGAAAGCAGAAGTAACTGCTGACGTACTCGGTGCGGTAGCTGACTCGTTTAACTTGACGATCGATAGTCTGCGCCAGATTGTTCAACAGGTGCAAGTTGCAGCCGTTCAGGTTAACCAAGGTTCAACCGAGAGTGAAGCGTTTGCCCGCCGACTTTCCTCGGATGCCCTCAGCCAAGCCGAAGAACTCGCTGTCACCGTGAACTCCGTCCAAATGATGACTGCCTCGATCAAACGGGTAGCCGAAAGTGCGCGGGAATCGGAAGAAGTAGCTCGCACCGCCTCTGCCACTGCCCTCAAAGGTGGTGAAGCGGTAGAGCGGACGGTAGCAGGTATTCAAGAGATTCGGGAAACAGTTGCGGAAAGTACGCGGAAAGTCAAACGGCTAGCAGAATCTTCTCAACAGATTTCTCAAATCGTCTCGGTAATCTCCCAAATTGCCTCCCGTACCAACTTACTTGCACTCAATGCCAGTATTGAGGCAGCCAGAGCAGGTGAATCCGGTAAGGGCTTTGCAATTGTAGCCGATGAAGTCCGCCAATTAGCAGACAGAAGTGCCAAAGCACTAAAAGAAATCGAGCAAATCGTACTCCAGATTCAAAGTGAAACTGGTTCGGTAATGGCAGCGATGGAACAAGGTACTCAACAGGTAATCGCTGGTACCAAACTCGCCGAAGAAGCCAAACGATCGCTTGATGACATTATTCAAGTATCCAGCCGGATCGATGCCCTGGTGCGATCGATTACCACCGATACGATCGAGCAACGAGAAACCTCCAAAGCAGTTACTGAAGTAATGCAATCCGTCGAGATTCAAGCTCAGTCAACCTCTCAAGAAGCTCAAAAGGTATCTTCATCCCTCGAAAACCTCGTGGTTGTTGCCCGCAACTTGCTCACTTATGTTGAACGATTCAAAGTCGAGTAGATCAGAGGAGTGGATAGTGAATAGTGAATCGTGAATAGCGAAGCAGGACGCAAGCGTCCGAAACCTTTCACAATTTGCTTATCCATCCCTAAACCCTATCCACTATCCACTATTCACTATTCACTATTCACTATTCACTAACCTAGTTATGGAACACGATCGCATCCTAGGCTACTTCTTAGAAGAAGCCGTCGAACACTTGAACACGATCGAGCAAGGCTTGCTCAATCTCCCCGAAACAGTCAAACAGCCCACGATGATTCGGGAGCTGTTTCGGGCGGCACATTCGATCAAAGGTAGTGCCGCCATGCTAGGGCTGGCTGATGTGCAGAAAGTGGGCAATCAATTTGAAGCCAATTTCAAGCTGCTCAAAGAACAGCCGCAAATTGTAGTAGATAAACAGCTCCAATCCCTATTTCTAGAAAGTTTTAGATTCTTGCGCGCCGGAATCGAGGAAGTGAGAGTCTCGAAAGATCCTTATCGCCAGGATCCCAACACACCCGATCCGATCGGCGATCCAGTCTTTGAAGAGCTAAAATCTTATCTCCAACAGTTGCTCTCCACGACTGAGCCAACGGTGGCAACTGTTCCTAACCAAAATCCAGCCCGCGATGCCTTAGAGCAAGTTTTTGGTGAATATGTCACCCGCAAACTAGTTGAAATCACTAGCCTGTGTTCACAACCAGATCGATCGGACATTCGCACCCAAATTCAACAGATTTGCCAAAAATTGGGTAACTTAGGCGAAAATTTTGAGTTTTTGGAGTGGACAAATCTATTTACAGCTTGCCGATTGGCAACTGCTAATCCTGCGAATCAGCTCCCTAAATTGGGCGGAATGATCGAGATTGCGATCAAACAAGCACAAATTTTAGTTTTAGCCGATCGACATCACGCCATCAGGATTACTCCCGATCTAGCTGATGCGATCGACCCACGCAATAGTGCCGATCAACTAGTA
Source organism: Synechococcales cyanobacterium PMM_0072 (assembly GCA_949127675.1). GTDB lineage: Bacteria > Cyanobacteriota > Cyanobacteriia > Cyanobacteriales > Chamaesiphonaceae > Chamaesiphon. The sequence continues at coordinate 15,809 of CASBPY010000035.1, read as the reverse complement.
CCAGAAAGTATCGGAACATGGGGCTTAGATGACATTGCTAGTATCGATCTTAACTTGGGTAATACGACCCAAAAATTAATCGGCAGAGATAATCATCCGATTATTCTCCAACAACAACAGCCTGTTGCCGTATCATCAATTAGTAGTTCTGGTGGAGCTTTTGACTTTGATGATAACGATCTATTTAGCGATCGATCTACCTTCTCAGAGCTAGCTGTTGATTCCGATGAATTAGAACTAAATGAGTTTATGAACTTACTTAGTGATGATATGCCAACCGAAGGCACTTGGATGGATGATGATTTCTTTGGACAGGAACTACCGCTCAAAGATCTAAATGATTCGATGTTCTTACAGCCGAATACGGCCATCGCTGATCTAGTCGCAGATGATCCCAAGCCGATTACCGTTGATTATGATGAAGAAACATTTTATTCACCAGATTTTGAAGGGATCAATGAGAGTGAGATCCCCAATTTCTGGTCAGATACCAAACTAGCCGCAGCCCAACATCAACCGATCGATCTGGGACTAGATCTCAATCCTACCGATCGACAATTTCAACCAGAATTAGGCTCGAATTTAGAACTCAATTTTTCGGCTCCAGACTTTAGCTTGGATCGACCCATGAGTGAGCTATTCCCCACTGTCGCCGCACCTGAAAACTGGCCGGAAGTAGCCGATCCACTCCTGACCGATCTTACAGCCGTTGAGCATCAATTTGAACCAAATGATTTTCAGCTCGATCTTCCAGCATCGACAATTGAGCCAGAAATCAAGCTAGATAATCCACCGCAACCACCAGTAGTTGAAACAGCTAATATCTTTGAACATCCGATCGATAGTTTTGAGCCGCAAGTAGTAGACGATCTTGTCCCTTTGACTGGAGATGGCAATTTATCGACTTCAGATATTCTCTTGTTTGAAGAACTTGGTGATCATCAATCACCAGCAGCTCTAGTCGAACCAGAAAGTCAAAATGCTAGTAATGAGGATCAACTCTCAGACGAATTAGGCGACTGGATCGATTCAGAGATCTACCAAAACCAACTTAATCAAAATCCAATTGACGATTTACAAGATTTAGATCTAGACATCCTGAATGACATCGAAGCCGGAATTACCGCTTCGATCGATCATGATTTAGCTGACTTTAAATTTGATGCTTTTGACAATGATGCACTTGCTGACTTAGATCTTGAACATCAAGATCTGGGTGGATTAGATCTAGGATCCAATGCTGATCTACTCGCAGATCTAAATTTGGCTAGTCCAAATAATCTTGATTCATTGACAGATCTAAGTATTGGTGATGATTTTGCTGATTTGGACTTAGATTCAGATTTAAGTCTCAATCCACCATCTACGGGATTTGGAGATTTATCCGAGTTGGATTTCGAGTTAGGGGATATTAGCAGCGATATCGCCAGTCAGGAATTGACTGATTTAAGTGATATCTTAGGTGAATTGCCCGAATCAAATCTGGCTGAGATGGATGATTTGGATGCACTGTTTAGTGGTGAGCAGATCAGCTCAGATGCTTCTGGAGCAACGTTTGATGATCTAGATGCCCTGATGATCGATTCGGTGCCAACCGCTGCGGTTGAGCCTAATTTTGACGATCTGGACGCATTAATGGGTACTGGAGCGGCGGTCGCTAGTGGTACCACTATTGCCGCAGTCGCTGCTGTTGCTACAGTCGTCAGTCCAGCAGACAGTAACCCCAAACCAAAATCAGCCGATCGCAAATCGGCTAAACAAACCCGGACATTTGAACAAACCATGCGGGTGTCCGTCCGACATCTGGACAATCTCAACAACTTAGTTGGGGAACTCGTCGTTAACCGCAACACCCTAGAGCAAGACCAAAATCGGATGCGACAGTTTGTCGAAAAACTCCTCTCCGAAGTCCAAAAACTCAACGATGTGGGTAAACGGATGCAGGATCTCTACGAACGATCGTTGATGGAAAACTCCCTCATCGCCAGTCGTCAGCAGTCTAAAGCTAATAGTAGTAATAACAGCAATAATCATTCCATTCCTCAATCCGGTGGTGAGGAAAATAGTCATGGGATTGAATACGATCCACTAGAGATGGACAAGTTTACGCCGATTCACTTGCTCTCCCAAAAGATGATCGAGCTGACTGTAAGAGTCCGCGAGTCAACTGCGGATATCGAGTTCGTCGTCGATGGTAGTACCGAAGTCACCCGCACTCTGCGGCAGATTACCGGACAGCTTCAAGAAGATTTAACCAAATCACGGATGATTCCCTTTGCCCAAACCGCCGACAGGCTACAACGGGGTGTACGGGATAATGGTCTCAAGTACGGCAAGCAAGTGGAACTCAACGTCGAAGGGCGTGACACCCTTATTGATAAAGTGATCCTAGAAAGCCTTAGCGATCCATTGATTCACATGGTGAATAATGCGATTGCCCACGGGATTGAATCGATCGAAACCAGACAAGCTGCGGGCAAACCAGCCGACGGTAAAATCACGATTCGGGCCATCCATCAAGGGAACCAAACAATCATTTCGATCTCCGATGATGGTGCCGGAATTGATACTGATCGAGTCAAGCAAAAAGCAATTGAAAAGGGGATTATCACCCCTCAAAAAGCAGCCACAATGTCCAAGCCAGAGATCTACGATCTGCTTTTCTTGCCTAGTTTCTCGACCAAAGATCAAGCAGATGAACTAGCTGGACGCGGTGTCGGGATGGATGTTGTCCGCACCAGTATTACTGAAATTCGGGGGAAAATCACCACTGAATCAACACTCGGTGTCGGGACTACTTTCACCATTCGTTTACCACTAGCACTTAGTATCGCCAAAGCCCTAATTGCAGTCAATAACAAGTGCAATATTGCCTTCCCAATGGATGGAATTGAAGATACTCAGGATGTCATCCCTGAGCAAATTCAAACTAATAGTGATGGTCAAAAATGCATCTTCTGGCGGGATGAAATGATGCCCTTTAAACCTCTATCTGAACTACTGGAATTCAATCGGCCGTTGCCACGGAATAATTTCTATACAACCAATGAAGATGATAGCGATCTAGTCTCAATCTTGATTCTCCGCAGTGATGGCAATCTCACCGCCGTTCAAGTAGACAAAATTATTGGCGACCAGGAAATCGCGATCAAACCACTCCAGGGACCAGCCTCTAAACCGCTAGGTATCGCTGGAGCAACGGTAATGGGGGATGGTAGAATTATTCCGATCGCTGATGTGATGGAACTAATCGACCTCGCCAAAGGTATCCTGACTCGTAAAGTCTCGACTGAGTGGACAACTCAAATGGCTGCTGCGACTGTCCAACTCCCCGAATCGATGGTACTCATCGTCGATGACTCGATCACCGTCCGAGAGCTGCTGTCACTCACCTTCAAACGGGCTGGCTACCGTGTCGAACAAGCCCGCGATGGTCAAGAAGCGTGGGACAAACTTCGAGCTGGTCTACCCTGCGATATCGTCTTCTGCGACATCGAAATGCCGCGCATGGATGGATTGGAATTCCTCTCCCGTGTCCAAAAAGATGCCTCTCTTAGTAAGGTACCAGTTGCTATGCTTACCTCTCGTGGTAGCGATCGACATCGCCAAATCGCCGCCCAACTCGGTGCCAGTGGCTACTTCATCAAACCATACCTGGAAGAAGCGTTACTCGATGCTGCGAAGCGGATGATCAAGGGTGAGGTATTGCAGATTGTCTAGTTTATTCCTAGTGTTAAATTAGATATCTAGAGTAGTAAGTGAATAGTGAATAGTGGATTAGACAGTCAACATCATAGATTACTAGCGTCTATTGCTTGGCTAGAAGTGAATATCTAAATTTGTGACTTTATTGCCCGTTCAGCGGGCATTTTTTGGAGTCAATTTTAGTTATTTACTTCGAGATCGCCTGGTCTGTTTAACAGGTGATTTTTTTAGTTTGGATGATGTTCTGGGATTTGAACTAGCAGCAAAAAGATTGCGAAGTGGAGATCGCTTGTATGTGGATACAAACCAATCACTAGAGTAATGGCTCATCGCGCCCAATTCTAGTCCACAAAAGGTCGCTAGATAGACTGGAAAATTAGATTCGATCGAATGTTTCACAATCTCGATTAACTGCTGTCCAGTATATGTCCTAGCTCCAGCCAACTGTGCGATCCCCAGATAAAATAAACCGACCAATCCTACCCACAAACCCAAATAGAAGATCCGCCCCACTGTCCCAATAATCGGCCCGTGTGACCAGATCGATCGATGTTTAATTGCCTTTTGGTAAGGTTTCCACAACCACCGCAACTTGCCCCACCGTTTGTAATGAAAGGAATACAGATCTAAATCTGGCCCAAAAATCAGCCCGCTCACCAAAAAACCACTCGATACCCAAAATGCTAAATCAGCACGGGCAGTCGCGTATAGTGTCCCACCAGCAATGAAGGGTAAGCTCCATAGAGTCACTCGATCGTGTGTACGTCCAGATGGCAAGGTAATTAATTAGTGGATAGTGGATAGTGAATGGTGGATAGTTATAAATATAAGTGCCAACACAAGGGCAATTATACACTTCCGATCGCTATTCACACTTCGGCTACGCTCAGTGCAAGCCATTCACCAGATGACAAACCTAACTGACGAACAATATAAACAAAAAATGCAGCGGCGGCAGCAGGTACAGGCGGAGAAGATCGATAAATCGATCGACAAAAAAGGCTTAATTATCGTCAATACAGGCACAGGCAAAGGGAAAACCACTGCGGCACTAGGAATGGTGCTACGATCGCTTGGACATGGCTATAAAGTGGCGATCGTTCAATTCATCAAGGGTGCCTGGGAACCTGCGGAGAAAGCGATGCTAGAGCGGTTTGGCGACCAATTAGTATTTCAGGCAATGGGGGAAGGGTTTACTTGGGATACTCAGGATCGCGATCGAGATATTGCCACCGCCGAACGTGCCTGGGAACAGGCATTGAGCTACATCATCGATCCTGAGTATCAATTGGTATTATTAGATGAAGTAAATATCGCCCTCAAATTGGGCTATCTCAGCCCCGAAGTCGTCATCGCCGGATTAGCCCAGAAGCCAGAATTTTCCCATGTGATCCTCACGGGTAGAGGTGCGCCCCAAAGTCTAATTGACGTTGCCGATTTAGTCACCGAAATGACGATGATTAAACATCCTTTTAGAGAACAAGGAATCAAAGCCCAACCAGGGATTGAATTCTAGCAAGTAAAGGTCAAAAGTCCTACTTGACTATTATTAAAAGATAAATGTTTCCAGCCGTAATATAATAAAAAATTCTAAACTTCCAAAATGTTTATTTTTGTTAGTGTTGTTATTACTATGGGCGTAAAACGTCTAAATTAGTAAACAATTATTAGGTGAATATTATGAAGATTCGTCATGCTATTTTTGGTGGAGTAACTTTGATGGCACTAGCTTTGGCAACTACATCTCAGCCCAGCACAGCCGTCTCTCCCAATAGTCAATCAATCAAATCGCTTCCATCTGTCAGAATTGCTAGAGTCGGGGATTGTTCACCAATAAATGGTACCTGGTTTTATTCCGGCAAAGGCATCCCTGTAGTTTTGCGGGGCGATCTAGTTACAGTTAATATGTCAGCCTTCCGCAGACCAACAGCAACCGGACGGATGCTCAGTCCCACTCAACTACAAGTCACTTTCCCCGATGATGGAACTTTTGTCGGCACTTTAGATGGTCAGGGCAAGATCAGTTGGAATAATAGCACTGTTTGGCAAGCGACTCAATTTGCGGGAAGTTGGAAATATGAGGGCAAATACGGGCCGAAGATCCAACAATTAGGCGATACCCTCAGAGTCGATATGTCTCGTTATAGTCGTCCGACTGCACTGGGAAATGTTACCACACCCTCCAATGCAAGCGTTCAATTTACTGATGATGCCACCTATACAGCTACTTTGATCGGGCCTAACTGCATTCAATGGTCGAATGGCACAACTTGGACAAAATAAACTGTGAAATGTGGGTTTTAACTACTAACTTTTACTTGTCCATCGACGACTTGAACGGGGAAAGTACCTAGCCTTATAGTCAAATCGTCTAAACATTCTCCTGTAATCAGACTAAAATTTTGTTTGTAAATTGGCGATGCGACTTTGGGAATACCATTTCTGTCGCCAACAATTCCTCTCGATAAAACGTATGCTTTACTAAATGGATCGTAATTATCGATCGCATACACATCAGTACCTTCACCAACTCTAAATACGGCGATCTGTCGATCTTTTACTAAGGCACAAACTCCGGTATTTGGTAGAATTCTCTCCAGAGGACAGATAGTTGTCCACTGTTGGATTGTTGAATTAATTGATTCTGTTTGTGACATGAAATTTGTGATTTATTAAAAATATCTGTAGGGTAATGCTTTGTGCTTACCCTGAATCGAATAAGGGCAACCACAAGGGATTGCCCCTACGCAATTATGGTGCGGATTTGATCTTTATGATTCTCTAACGATCGATCTGCAACAATTGCCGTTCATGTTCAAACACAGGACGGTTTTGCCCGCGTTCTGCCACTACAACGATATTTGGATCGGGTGCGTCAGTATTGACGAAGTGCTGGAACCGTTGCAGCTTCACCGGATCTTTGAGGGTGACATCCCATTCACAAGCGTATGTCGCGACTTGATGTGCCATTTCTGCTTCCAGTTCCTCCGCAATACCGAGAGAATCATTGATGATCACAGCTTGGAGATATTCCATCCCGCCTTCGAGTTTATTAAACCAGGTGGCTGTCCGTTCTAACCGATTGGCGGTGCGGATGTAGAACATCAGGAACCTGTCTACATAGCGGATTAGGGTTTCTTTATCCAAGTCAGCGGCGAGGAGTTGGGCGTGTTGGGGTTTCATGCCGCCATTTCCACATACATATAGATTCCAACCTTTCTCGGTAGCGATGATTCCAAAATCCTTGCTTTGAGCTTCCGCACATTCGCGGGTGCAGCCGGAGACGGCGGATTTGAATTTGTGGGGAGCGCGGAGTCCACGATAGCGTAATTCTACCTCGATCGCCAGACTAACTGAATCCTGCACCCCAAATCGACACCAAGTGCTACCAACACAGGATTTGACTGTTCGTAGAGCTTTACCATAAGCGTGTCCAGATTCAAAGCCAGCAGCCACCAGCCGCTGCCAAATTAGGGGTAATTGGTCTACCCGTGCGCCGAGTAAATCGATCCGTTGTGCGCCTGTAATCTTGGTATACAGTCCAAAATCTTTGGCGACTTGTCCCAAGACAATCAGTTTTTCGGGAGTGATTTCGCCGCCTGGGATGCGAGGAATAACTGAGTAGGTGCCATCTCGTTGAATATTGGCGAGAAAGGAGTCGTTGGTGTCTTGGAGACTGACGTGGGAGGGATCGAGAATTTGGTCATTCCAGGCGGATGCCAGAATCGAACTGACGGCTGGTTTGCAGATTTCACAGCCGCGTCCAGTACCATGTCGATCGAGTAGTTGCTGAAAACTGTGGATATCTTGCGATCGAACTAAGCTGTATAATTCCTGACGGGAGAAAGCGAAGTGTTCGCAAATATGATTATTAACGGCGATGCCAGCTTTCTTGAGTTCCGCTTTGAGTAAGTCGGTAACTAATGGCACGCAACCGCCGCAGCCCATACCCGCATTGGTACAGGATTTGACGCTACCAATATCGCGCAATTCTTGATCTTGAATTGCCGCGCAAATTTGACCTTTGGTAACGTTATTACAGGAGCAAATTTGGGCAGTGTCGGGCAGTTGCTCAACCCCCATCGCCATTGACACACCACTGCGGGGCGGTAAAATAAGATCTTCTGGATGGGGTGGGAGTGCCATCTGATTTTGCATCAGTTGGAGCAATGTACCATACACAGTCGCATCACCGACTAAAATTCCACCGAGTAAGCGGGTACCATCTTGATTGACTACCAGCTTTTTGTAAGTTCCGGCAATGGCATCATCGATCGCAATTACTTTCGAGCCAGCCGTCTTGCCAAATGCGTCCCCAAAGCTAGCGACATCGATCCCCAATAGCTTCAATTTGGTGGACATGTCTGCGCCAGTGAAATTATTAGCTTCGCTGCCACAGAGCCTATCAGCAGCGACTTCTGCCATCCGGTAGCCTGGAGCAACTAGCCCGAAGATTTGGTTATTGTATAAAGCACATTCACCGATCGCATAAACATCAGGATCGGATGTTTGACAATTATCATCGATCGAGATCCCCCCGCGATCGCCAATCTTCAAGCCACACTGACGCGCCAACTCATCCTGGGGACGAATCCCCGCCGAGAAGACGATCGTATCAGTGAGTAATTCCGTCCCGTCGGCGAACTGCATCTTGTGAACCCGCCCATGCTCATCGGCGACAATCTCCGTCGTCGATTTGCCAGTATGAATGCCAATCCCCAAATCTTCAATCTTTTGGCGCAAGGTTGCCCCACCCGCATCATCTATCTGGACAGGCATCAGCCGGGGCATAAATTCCACTACATGGGTTTTCAGTCCCAAATTTTGGAGCGCATTGGCACATTCTAAACCGAGTAATCCACCACCAACGACCACCCCAACTTTACAATCTTTGGTGTAGGCTTCCGTCGCTTCGAGATCGCAAATCGTCCGATAGACAAACGTACCTGGCAGATCGTTACCTTTAATCGGCGGGACGAAAGGATAGGAACCAGTCGCCAGCACCAGCTTATCGTAGCTAATTGTCACCCCTTTGGCAGATGTTACCGTCTTGTTGGCTCGATCGATACTAATCGCTTTATCGCCGATATGTACCTGAATATTGTTGTCCTTATAAAAATCTGGTGCAACTAGAGATAGATCCTCCGCCGTCTTCCCTGCAAAATAACCGCTGAGATTCACCCTGTCGTAAGCTACCCGTGGCTCCTCACAAAAGCAGATTAGCTCCCAATCTGCACCTTTCGCCGCCATCTGTTCTAGAAACCGATGCCCGACCATGCCATTGCCGATCGTTACTAACCGCTTTGTCATGCCAATGATCCTTATGTCTACTATAAACCCACGTTCATTAATAGGCTATGTAGATTTCTCGATCTGGTTTGTATCTGTAGATACACAATGGCGCGGATTATCGATCTAGGCGTGGGGAATAGATCGATCGTTATTTTTAGCTCAAGTAGATTTTTTTGCTGCAAATTCTGCCCTATGTGATGCGCGACCCCAGGTTTGCTCTAAAAGGCGGTAGTGCGCTGAAAATCTTCGTGTGCGATAGTAATTTAACAAACCAGTTACTGTCGATCGAAAGCTCTCTGAATATTTGTCATAGTCCGAAATAACTTAAATGCTCGATCTGGAAAAGCTTGAAAATCGAATCTTTGATAGAACCTGACCGCATCATCATCAATTGCCTCTACAACTATAGCAAAAGAAGCAGTAGATTTACTGATATCTAGACTGCGATATAGAGCATCTAAAATCAACAACTTTCCCCATCCATATCCTCGGTAATTATTCGATACTGCCAATCTCCCAATTAGATTGACCCCGACAATGGGATATCTGGGAAGTTTTTTAGCAAGATCTTGAGGTAGTTCTTCTAGATTTATACCACTCATCGAGAGGGTATAATAACCAATTATTTTTTGACGATCTTTGTCGTAAATAACGTAAGGAATGGCAATATTTCTCTTTCGATCTTGAGTGGCAGTAGCCTGTAAATAACGATCCAGTTGTTCGTTACCACAACTAAAAGCTGCTTTATCGTGATGGGACGCAAGCAGTTCGATGCAAAAGTCAGTAGATTCAGGATTTAGCACTAATCCGATCTCTGTTTACTTATCACCTGGGCATACCATCCTGCATCAGCAATCGCTTGTTCGCTCGCAGGAGCGGGATTTAATAGTGCTTCGGCAAATACTAGCCGATCTCGCTCGGTTAGTTCAATCAGTTCACGATCTTTAATAGTCTGGGTCGCCGCATCAGCTAAAACTGAAATCATAAATTCAGTTAAGTTTTGTCCGCGCAAACCCGCAGCCCTTTCCATAAGTTGTTTTTGCTCTAGCGTCACACGCGCTTCCAACCGTGCATTCTTACCAACCTTATTCGTTTGAGTGGTTGAATCGGTGTTTATTTCCATCATTTTTAGTCGATCGATAGAAATATTATATCATTGTACGGCTGTAGAGCGTACACAATCGATTTTATCGGAACAAATAAAGATAATCTTGATTTGAAGAAGATATAGTATTTATTCTTCCTATGCTTTTACAACCAGATATTCAAAAAGAATTTAATTATACTCTCCAGGAAGAACGGTTTTCATAACAGTAACTCTGCCAAATTTCTTTCCTGACATTCTCAGTAATTCATCACCTGAAAATTCAAAGCCAAGCTTTAGTGCTATCTGGGCAATATCATCCGCAGTTGATGCTGCCGATACTTCGTTCTTAAGTGCAGGTTCAGACTGCATTTTATTTAAAAACGCCTCAAGTTGATCTAAAGCCATATTTGAAATTCCTATTCTTTTCTAGTCTCTTATATTAGCTTTGCTGGTGCGTTATGCTCGCGCAGTAACGCACCCTACACTAATCTTTTTTTTTATCGATCTCACCTTCAAATGGTTGGACACCAGTTGCAGGATATTGATTCCGATCAAGTCCAAATATTCTGGCGGCTGCATCGGAAAAGTAACCGATAAACCGATCGAGCATGGTGGCAATTTTCATAACTTCAGCCCCTGCAAATATAGGTTGATAATTAAATTCTTTAACTATCTCGATCGTATATTATCTACATCTAGAAAATAATTAAGATCATAGATATTTAACAATTACTAAAGCCTAAAGCACTCCTTTGGAGCTAGGAATCGTTCCCATCCGACGCAGATCCGCTTCTGTAGCCATCCGCATGGCTTTGGCAAAGGCTTTGAAGGTGGCTTCGATGATGTGGTGGGAATTGATGCCATCGAGCTGGCGAATGTGGAGAGTCATCAGGCTATGATTGACGATCGCTACAAAAAATTCACGGACTAGCTGAGTATCGTAGGTACCGACGCGCTGGGTGGGAATGGTCAAACCATAACTAAGGTGGGGACGACCCGAAAAATCAAGGGCAATTTGGACGAGAGCTTCATCGAGGGGCGCGACAAAATGCCCGAAGCGAACGATACCTTTGCGATCGCCGAGAGCTTTTCCTAGAGCCATACCGAGGGTGATGCCCACATCTTCATTGGTGTGGTGATCGTCGATTTCGATGTCTCCAGTGGCGACGATATGCAGATCGAATAAGCCGTGAGCAGCGATCTGATGGAGCATGTGATCGAGAAAGGGAATCCCTGTCTGGGCGTGACAGGTGCCAGTACCATCGAGATCGATCGTGACTGTGACATCAGTTTCACCAGTTTGACGATGGACTGTGGCAGTTCGGTTTGGCATGGGGAGACGGGGAGAGAAGTTAAGTAGGCAAAGAGGGTTTCACTGTTGAGATGGGATTGAACTACCTTGGTTGTTGATTTTAGTTTAGTTCTTTGACTGTTTACATTCTATCATTCCGCTCGATAAAACCTATACAAGACTGGACAATTCCAAATTCATGTCAAAAATAGGTTCTATCACAGCTCGAATCGCTTGTGTCATAACCGCTCATTGTCAGACTGTCGTGCCCAACTGAGTACATCCAGAATATCTTGCTCGGTAATACCTAAATCCGCTAATTTAGTTCGGACTACATCTGTTCGCTGAATTTTGACTCACGCTACATGTATTAGCTTTTGCTGACATTCACTAACTTTTTTCGCTGCTCGTATTTATTGTCGCTATCACCTGAATCCTTTACTCTGCAACTAATACATGCCATCAGTACGTCATTTAACTACCTGTTAAAGTCACATAAATTAACCGTATGATTTTATACGTTAAATTAATGTGATTACATCAATATACTTTAGTCGAGGTTTAATTGAAATAAGTCATGGACTACGTTTTGTCTATACTCACATTTGTGAGGAGTCAAAGTAGTGTAAGTGAAATCGAATTATAAGTATGACATACAAGCCAATTGTCGTATTGATGTCATATAGAAATCATGTAAAGGTGGGGGCATAAAATCGCCTACCACAATTTCCGATGCAACAACATAAGATTGAAGTGGAATCAATGCCCCCGCCGCGTCCGGTCAGAGTCACAATTCTGAACCAGGGGAAGATTGAAATAGATCAAACATCAGCTTATCATCGTCGCAAAAGTCGAGTTGCTGCTGAGTATAGTCTTCAGGCACTACCCAATTCTAGTCATACAAGAATGGAAGAAGTGCTGGCAAACGTCATCGGTGCTCACCGGATCAGTCCGCAAGATCCGCTCACAGATTGCCGCTTCGATACAGATCTGCTTAGTACAAGCAATTTAGCTCTAATCAGGATCCAATGGGAAGGCGCATTTAAACTAGAACAAGAGGCAATAGAAGATCGCTACATCATCTGTATTGCAATAGCAGGTTTCTTAGACCAAAAGATCGATTTAGACCATTCATTTTGTTGTTCGCTCAATACCGCCACGATTATTAGTCCAGGTAAAAGGTTGGAGAGTATTGCTAGCGATACAGGAGAAGCATTATTGATTTCGATCGATCTTAAGTCGATCGAATCCGCTGTTGGTAAGTTGTTGAATCGATCTTTGAAACAACCAGTAGTATTTATGCCCAGGATCGATCTGACCCACGAGTTCGGAATGAGCCTCAAAAAGTTAATCCAATTTCTGTGGGAAGCAGCAAAACAAAGCAATTTAGCAGATTTCTCCTCATTAGTACTGCGAAAGTTAGAGAAGGCGTTCTTAGCTTGTTTAGTTGAGGGGATGCTGAGTAATTATTCCGAGGAGCTGCTATATCAACACGATGGTGCCTTAGCCTGTCATGTCCGCAAAGCCCAAGCATTCATTGAGTCTCATCTTGAGGAAGATATCAATCTCGGTGATATCGCCGCAGCAGCGGGAGTATGTGGGCGGCTGCTCCAGAAGGCTTTTGCCCAGCACTGTGGCTGTTCGCCGATGCGGTTTGTCACTCACACCCGCTTGCAACGGATTCGCCAGGTATTAGAAGCAGCAACCAGCGATCTCAAGGTTGTCGATGTGATGATGAATTATGGTTTTACTCAGGGGGGGAAGTTTGCGCGGGATTATCAGCAGTTATTTGGTGAGAAACCATCGGAGACTTTGAAAAGATCGAGCCAGCTCAACCGCCAGCATTCTCCACTGTGGCAGTCGATTGATGATGCTCAATCCGATCGAGTTGTGGGAGGTGCTTGGTATCATCAGATTCTCTTTCCCAAGTATTCTAAAAACGAATTTTTTCATTTTTGCTAAGTCGTAAATCGAATATACACCATTTAAAAAGTCTCATACATTGATTGTATTGCTTCAAGCAAATCACTTTAATTTAGGAAAAAACAATGACTAACAATACATCTGTTAAATTCTGGAACGACTTAACTGAGACTCAATCAGAATCTATCAACGGTGGTGTCGTGATCGGAAATTTTGCCGTCCTCTCTAAATTAACTAGCCAAAATAATGGTGCAGTTGTTGCATTTAGCGGCAATGCAGTTGGTATTTTAAATTTTGGTGGTGTTGGAGTTGTTCAAACCAACGTAGCTTAATTGAAAGAGCCTAGTCAATCAATCTAAATTGCTACATCTGAGTTAGATTTAATCGATAAATTTAGCAACTAGACTAAATATTGATTTTTAGCTATCTAGCTGTAGATAGCAATCGATGATTTTAACTAGCCTTTGAATAAAAATATAAACTCTAGGAGCCAAGTGTAATGAAATCTTACAATTCTCAACATCTCTGGACTGAGCTAACTGAAACTCAAACAGAAGCTATTAATGGTGGTTTAATTGCCTTTAATATTGCGATTGCTTCTAAACTGACTTACCAAAATAATGGTGCCCTGGTGATTGCTAGTGGTAACGCTCTGGGTTTTGGCAACGCTGCTGGAGTAGCAATTGTTCAAACCAACATAGCTTAATAATAAATAAGAGGATGTTGTGAAACTAAAATTGTTAGATTTAGAGACTGATACTTCAATAGTCAATTTAGCGATCGGGCTAAAGTTTGATTGTTAAATAGCTAGCTCTAGATTGCAATCGAGCGTTTCACAATATCCCCACTCGTAATACAAATATAATTTAGGAGCCAAGTGTAATGACATTTTGTAATTCCCAAAATCTCTGGACTGAACTAACCGAAACTCAAACAGAAGCTATTAATGGTGGCTTAATTGCCTTTAATACTTCATTTTTCTCTAAACTGACGTATCAAAATAATGGTGCCATTGTAATTGCTAGTGGCAATGCTATTGGTTTTGGCAATACTGCTGGAGTAGCAATTGTTCAAACCAACATAGCTTAATTGCAACTTATCAGAAGATATTTTAAAACTTTAGATTACTATACCTAGTATGTTAAACTTTAACCAATAACAATGTCTTCGGACTAAAGCTTATTTATTAATTAACTAGGACGAGGCAATTGATAGTTTTAAAATATTCTTTAAAACAATATAATTTTGGAGTAAAACCATGATCTTAAATCACCAAATCGAAACCAATAAACTTAATCAAGAATTATGGATCGAGTTAAACGACCAGCAATCAGATCAAATTAATGGTGGTCGCACACAGGTAAATACTAATATAAATATAAATGTACTTAACAATATCGCAGTACAAACAAATATCGCTACTATCATCGGTGCCAATGGCACGATCGGTCAATACAATTTTTTCCGCAGGTAGAGAGCGATTGGATTAGATCGAATGGCTAATCACAGATCTACTCAATCCCAACGAGAGGCTATTTTTCAATGAGAAATAGCTTCTCGCGATCCTTGGCATTTTTAATAGAGCCGTGCGGTAAATCTTATGAAATACTCAATTGTCCGTCAACACAGCGAAGAAGACTGTGGGGCAGCTTGTCTGGCGACCATTGCCAAACATCATGGGCGCACTTTTTCGATTAGTCGCGGTCGATCTGCCGTTGGGACAGGGACGCGCGGTACGACTCTGTTGGGATTGCGGCGGGGCGCAGAAGCATTGGGATTTAATGCCCGTCCAGTTAAGGCTACACCCGAACTGCTCGAGAATATTAAAGCTGCGCCTCTTCCAGCAATTATTCACTGGCAAGGCAATCATTGGGTCGTACTATATGGTCAGCGGCGTAAAAAATATATCATCGGGGATCCAGGCAATGGCATTCGCTACATCACTCATCAGGAGCTAATTACAAATTGGCAGAATGGGGTTTTGCTGTTGCTAGAACCCGATCCTGTGCGGTTTAGGGAGCAGCCAGAGGACAAGATTGGCGGGTTTGGGATGTTTCTCAAGCGGGTATTGCCGTACAAGGGGATTATTCTCCAAGCGATCGCGATTAATATCGTGGTGGGGCTGCTGGCTTTGACGCTACCTGTCGTCATGCAGATTCTCACCGATGATGTATTGGTACGGAGTGATCGACAATTATTGATGACGGTAGGGATTGCCACGATCGCGCTCAATGTATTTCGGAGCATCATTACACTGATTCAGTCAAATCTGATCGCCCACTTTGGACAACGGCTGAAATTAGGACTAAATCTCGATTATGGCTTCAAACTGCTGCGGTTGCCGATGAGCTATTTTGATGCCCATCGAAGTGGGGAAGTCGTCAGTCGGCTCGGGGATATCCGCCAGCTTCATAGCCTGATATCCCAATTAGTCCTCGGCTTACCGAGTCAGTTTTTTATTGCTATTGTTTCGGTGGGATTGATGCTGACTTATAGCTATCAGCTTACCCT
>CASBPY010000034.1 GCA_949127675.1 Synechococcales cyanobacterium PMM_0072 | reverse complement strand
TTAAAGCTATCCTTGAGGATGCAAGTCGCAACCTGCGGATTAAAGCCGACTATACTTCATTTCCGCAATCTTTTTCAGTTAAGGTGACTGTGCCTGTTATTGATGAGAATGGATTGCGAGAAATCGAGCAATTGCAGCTAGTAGTGCCGGACAATAAGATTAAGCGGATTGAGGCATATTTCAATACCCCTGAAATTCAGATCAAATCCACAAAATTAGAGCGAGGGATACCTGAAACTTATGAAGAATCCCGCCGTGGTTATACAGTTTTACGTGTCGATCCCGATCTGTTAACTACGGCTAATAAAACTGCGATTTCTCGACAACTTGGTAAGCCAGTATCTCAAGCAGATTATCAAGCCAAACTTGCCCAGATTCCTGTTACCCGTCAGTGGACATCGATTAAGCTTAACAACCTCAAACAATGGATCGAACAATACCCTCAATCCACAGATGCCTCGATCTTGAATCTGGACAAATCAAAGCCCGTCCCTTATTCGCTCAAACCGATTACTGGCGAAGTGTTGACGCGATTCAAAGGCACCGCGATGGCGAACGATAATTCAATCATATTTGAATTTATCAACGATCGACAACGGGACACCGCCGCTTATCACCTGGGCTTGCCAATTAAAGCTTCACTTCCCAGTGAGGATGGTAAATCAACCCGTTACTTTGCAGTGGTAGCAGCGGCAACACTCCAAACCTATCTTAACGATCGTGCTACCAAACATATTTTGGTCAAAGATGGTGTCAAGCGTTCAAACCCAATTCTCAACTCCTACAGCAGCAGCAAAGACTGGACTAAGCTACAATCTCGCGCTCAGACTGATATCATCATGGGCTTTGCTGCGAGCAAATATATTGGGATTCCACTTGAAGCCAAAAGTCGTACAACCATGTACCGCGATAACTGGGGTACGAATGCCAATGTAACGACCTATGACTCGACAGATGTAGTGATGGTCAGCGGTAATCGGACGGGGAAGGATACCAGCAATGAGTTGTTAGCACGGCATTTTCGGACGCAGTACCTACCATTAATTAATGCTGCAATCGCAGGCAAGGCAAAGATCCTAGTTGGAGCAGATGCAGGAATAGACACAATGGTCAGAGAGCATTTGAGCGATGTTGGCTACGATCTGCATCTCAATTCGGCAGGGATATACGAAGCCACAATTCAAGCACAGCTCCAAGAGCAAGAATCGATCCAAGCATACATCCCAGCGCAGGAAGAAACGGAACAGGAGGAGGAATGCGAGTATGCAGAGATGACTATGTAGTCGATATTTTGGCAGTGACGATTGGTTTTACCCAGCAATTTAGATCGAGATAATATTAATTCATACCGCATACGTCCTTAATTCATCCAAATTAATAATAGGAGGACAATCATCCTATTATTAGGCTAATCTTTGGGAAACAATAACTAAAACGTCTAGAAATTTTAGTTATTATTTCCATACTCAAGACACATTCTATTCTCTTTTTCTTCGTCAGTTTCAAATCTCTGCTCGGATTTTGCTTGAGCTTTTAATTCAAGGAGAGTAGAGATTTTTTGAGCGGCTTCTAATTGATAACTTTGAAGGATTTCTAGCACTCGCTCTTTGGCATCAGCTTCTGGAATCAAGGTCAAAAGGACAAGCAAGTCTTCAATCAGAAAAGTACCGTCTTCATAGCAGTTCCATTTTGAATCAAAATCAGATTGATCGGAGCCATCTAAAGCGCACTCATCTGGATCTAAGTAAAAATCAGTTAGAAAAAGTTCATAGCTTTTTTGGTTGAGATCTTTGAGAACTAGAGCTTTTTTTCTGATCTCAAAAAATAATTCAGGTAGTTCGCGAACCTGGACACATGTAGCAACATTATTCATAACTATGATTCTTAGATCGACAACTACAATCTTAACAATAGAATTCGCGAAATGGCAGTGTAATTTGGCTTAACTCTATTGCATTATTCCATCGAAAATTAACTGCTTCATTTAGATTCAAATCTTACAGGATCGCTCGATCCGATCTATGGTTTACACCAAAGCAAGTATCAAGCTATAATAGTATTCAATAATTAAAACAATAAAATTCAGAGCAATATTCTACACAGAAACAGCACTCGATTCATCCACTATCCATTGAGAATTCTCCCACCGAGTTAATTTAACGACTTGATATGTTTTCCCTTGTAGTCTGGCAAAATTCAGATATTTCTCAGCCGTTTCGAGATCTAATGTCCAATTACTCGGCTCGAAAATATGTCCAGCTACAGAAACTTCCCCATCAATAATCTCAAAGATTTCCGAGATTGAATTCCCTGGCATTCCCCCTTGAATATTGAATCTTTTCCTGACCGTATACTTATAAAAAGCTCCCTTCGCCCATTCCGGTCGATACTTGGCTTTACCGCCGATATACTGCCAATGCGCGATGCCAAAATCAGCGATGGCTGCGAGACTGGAGAGGATTTCAACAGCTTCCCCATGAGATGGTGCATGATTCAAAATATTGTCAATCAGACTCAAATGCTCTGGATGAATCAGAGCTTGAGTTTTCTCAACTACTTTAGTTGAATTTCGCACTCTGTCGCCGATTTTAGTTTTAATCTGTTTACGATCTTTAATTTCGACAATTGCAGCTTGATCTTCTTCCACCAGCATTTGCGCGGGAACTTCGGCATTAAATAATAATCCTGGTTTCCGCAATAGAAATTGAATATTATTATGACAATTCGGGCAGCTTGTCCGTCCGAATTGACGGGGAATTCCCCTCATAACTTGACGGTGAGTACTAGTACTACTCTTAATTGGTCGGAAAATATGTTGACAACTGGGACATTTTTCCACCCACCCACTCAAAGGTGCAGGAACGGGATCTAAACTCCAATATCGCTCCTGGTCGGGTAGTCCGAATAGGGCAATATTACTGGTATGGTCGATAATTCGGGCATAATCCTGATCTGGATGGGGACGTAAGACTCGACCGACCATCTGAAGGTATAAACTCAGGCTGGCGGTCGGTCGGACGATTTGGACGGTTTCGATATCATCTAAGTCGAAGCCTTCGAGGATTAGTTCGCAGTTACACAATACTGTGGTTTCACCGCTGCGAAATCGCCCCAGAATCGCCCCCCGTTCTTTACTATTGATTTCCCCATCGATATGTTCGGCAGCGATGCCAGCAGCTTGGTAGGCGGCGGCTGTAGCTAGGGAGTGGTGGATATCAACACAGAAGACGACGGTTTTGGTATTGTCGGCATATTGCCGATAGGCAGATAATAGATCGCCATAGACGATACTCCGGTCGATCTCGTCGATTAAGCTTTGACGATGGTAATCGCCATTACCGATTTTGACATCTTTTAGTTGAATCAGTTTGGCACCAAAGACTTTAAAGGGGGCGAGATAGCCTTGATGAATTAATTCTTTGACACTGGGACCACAGACTAATTCGTCAAAGGAATCTTTGAAGCCTTGTCCATCGGCGCGGATGGGGGTAGCGGTTACGCCTAAGACTAAACTTTTGGGAAATTTCTTGAGCAGTTCTTGATAGGAGTCGGCGATCGCGTGATGAACTTCATCGATGATAATCAGGGTGGGAACTGCGTCAATTTCGGGTAATTTAGCCGCTAAACTCTGAATCGAACAAATATAAACCTCGGCGGTCGGGTCGAATTTATCCCCAATTTCAATTTTACCAATCCGGCGGTCGGAAATTGCCTCAATCTTTTGTCGGGCTTGACTGAGCATTTCGACTCGGTGAGCGATAATCCAGACTTTACCATTGGGGAAGTCAGTTAGGAGTTTGTCGGCAATTTTGGCGAATAGGACTGTCTTACCGGAGCCAGTTGGGGCGGTGACAATGACGCGACGTTTTCCGCTCTGCCATTTGGCGATAACTTCGGCAATAATTTTAGTTTGATACGGTCTTAGCTTCATTTAAGTATTCGCTCGTCCTTTACCCCTTACCCTTTACCCTTTACCCTTTGCCCCTACCTCCCCAACATCGTAGATGGAAGATCACAAAATTCAATCTAACAGACGTAAATCATCGATGCCATACAGGATAGTTCTACCAAGGCTCTCATGATAAACGACAAACGGTTGAGCCACAGATTGGAATATATATTTAACAACTCCTAACAGCCCTGTCAAGGTACTCACAGTCGCACCGACGATGATTTCACCAATCGAAGAAATTTCGACAGTACTCGGCAGATTGGTTTGAGCCATCAAAGCCTCAATCGCTGCCTGCTCCTCAACCCCCAATACTCGCCACAGATCGATTTTCTGGTGACGAGAAAGATCCGCTACCGTCGCCCGAACTAGAGCGGGAGTCTGGGCAGCAACTAGTTTATCAGCTAATTCGATCGTCAACTCGATCGCTTCACTCTGGGGATGGTGCAGAAATTCCAACAGTAGCTCGTCATCAACCGTCACAATGTTCGCCCTCACATCACGAGCAATTTCGACTACAGAACGAGCGGTTGTTGTAGTCAAAACGGTTTCGAGCGGCTCACTGCGTAATCTTCTAGTAGTATTTACAAATTGCTGCTCTGACTCTAACTCTGGTTCTAAGTTTGGTTTGATTAACTCTAATTCTAATTCTGATTTTGGGAGATCTGAAACGGAGGTAAATAAATTCTCATGAGATGGGTGTGAGAATATTGGTAAGTCTAGAAGAACTGGGACTTCAAGAACTGGAACAGGAGGCAGATCTGGGGGAGTGGAGATTTCAGCTATAAAAGCTTCATATAGCGGGGGGGTATGGGATAATTCAACCACAGACTGGGTTTGATGGATTTCGATTTCTTGCTCTAATTGATCCAAAATCGGACAAGATTCGGTTAGAACAACAGTTTGAGTCATAGTAGTAAGGGGTGTGGGATTTTCGAGGATTTCGCCCTGTTTATTTCCCGCCCAAATCTCTTTGTAATCATTTTTATACAATGTGTTGCGGCTGATGCCTTCACCAAATAGCTCGCGGCATTTAGCTTGAATTACGCTTAGTCGCTCGCCGATCTTCTCAGGTAGTTCCTCTAAGGCGGCTAGGATGTCGTTTAACCTTTGCTTAGTTCGCTCGACTAGGCTTTGATTATGCAGGTTAATTCCTGCTGCTTTGGGGTTGAGCCGAGCCACGAGTTGATGGGGTGTAATGCCACATCTGGGGGGGAATCCACAGTATTTGATATAGTACTGGTTGTCGATGGTGCTGTTAATCCAGTCTCGAATCTTGCGCTCGATCTCGTGTTGGTGGCGACAGTATTCGGGATAGCCTCTGGTAGCAATAATTTTTTGATGCACCCAGTCAAATAACTGTTGTTTGTCTTCTAGTCCTTCAAATACAATGCCGTAGCAGACAAATAGGGGGAGTAATTCGTTGGTTTGATGATAATCTGTCCAACCAATTTCGATGGTGAGTTCGAGGTTCTCTTTCCATTCTTGAGCAACTTCGGAGTAGCTACTGGAGTGATGTTGGTATTTGGCGATGTATTTCTTGAATAGTTCGTAAGCCCATTCAAATTTACTCTCAATCCATTTAAGATCGTTGACTTGAGCGGATTTTTCGGCTTGGGTGAGGAAGGTGCCTAGTTGTCCTTCAGGGGTGAGGTTGGCTCCACAAATTAGTTCTTCTCCCCATTGGTCTAATAAGCAGGCTCCACTGTCGGGTTGAAGGGGGAGGCGGTGGGCTTTATAATAGGATGGCTTGTTTTTATCACCGCTGTAAGCTTTGGTATTGGGGAAAATTTCGATCTGTCCGTTTTTAATCGGAAATTTAGCGTTAATTAGCGTGACGCGAATCAATGCAGCGATGCGGAAGGTGGGAAAGGGACGTGGGAAGAAGTAATAGATGTGAATGCCGCCACTATGGGAGCTACGGATGGGAACTGGGTATACTAATTGGATCTGCTCTAAGGTCAATAAAAGTCGGGCGTATGCTTGAGGATCGTTGTTGGGATGATAGGGACTATGGATATCAATATCAATCATGGCGTAGCGGGTTTTATCGCCAAAGCTGACTCCCAACAGGCTGAGATCGTCTGTGTAGAGTTTGAGAAATTCGCCTTTATTGAGTGGATATTTACGATTCGTCCGCCAATTGGGTTGGGGAATATTCTCGGCGGTGATGAAATTAAAGCCGATGTGGAAGAGTTGGGTCAGTTGGAGCAGGTGGGGGGGACGTATCATTGTTGCTAGTTAGGGTGAATAACTAGGGCTACTTGATACTATTTGTTGCTGAAGCCGGAAAGTTCTAGTTTATCTGTCGATGTGCGTTCGGTTTGAGGGAAATGACCAATTCTGTTCAATTAAACTACATATTGTTGCTGATGTGTAACGATCCATTGCCCACAAATTGACGGTAGGCTGGATAAAATTTCAAACACACAAGCAAGAAACAAATGTAGGAAGCGAACTAACTGAGCATTACACCCGAAATTAGCAAGAATTTGCGGAAAATTGGGTTTGGCATCGCGATTTACCAATACACAAGTACTGACAAACTGTGAATATTCTGTATTATTACCAAGTACAAACAAATTCATAATTGACGAAGGTGAAGCACAATCAACATTTCACAGTTGGTTAGCTAGTAATTACAGCAATTGTCAGAACAGGGCATTAGTACTATATCGATAATGTACAAGCCGTTCAAACTCAAAATTATCGACGACAGAATAGGGCTGACAACCATATTTGAGCGCGAAAATCTGAGAATCATGTCCATGATGAGAATTGCTGAATAAAAAAATAGCTAAATATTAAACCGCATGATAAACTAGGACTATTCCGCCTCTATTAAGAATTTACCAGTCGTCAAACAAGTTATCTTAAAAGAAGCAATTTAATAGTACTGTCGTACCGATAAAAAGCCTAGAACTAAAGTTCTGGGCTTTTTTGGCTGCCCTAATGAGTAGTAGTGATGATGTCGCAGCATCAAAGCTGCGGTGGCAGGTGGAGATCTCCTATATATTAATTTTTAAACCGTTTTACCATGATACCCCAAACGATCGCTACATCCTATAGTTTTCGGATGGTTGCGGCGAAGTTCAGTGGAATCACAATGATAGTATGTTCGCTCAAACCGCTGGGTTTGTCAAACTTCGAGTGAAAATACGGTTGATAAAAACTTGAATCTAAACTATGTATACTTTGAACGGTTACAACCAGTAGCTTTAGAGGATGAGGAAAATCTAGGCTGTAAGGGGCTTGAGTAGCATTGGAACCAAAAACCGGGTTAAGGATTTTAAATTACTCGAAAGCCGCTTCAGAAGAGGGTTCACGCAGAGAGCGAAGTTCTCCCCGCTGAACTGATTCAGACAAAGCAAACGAATACCGCCCCAGCATATTGATGTGCTTGTACCCCAACGGCGAAAGTCGAGCCAGATCCTCTGGTTTCAGCTCTGCATCGGTCGTCTGAAGCTTGGAAACAGTAGCATCCATATAGCAAGTGTTCCATAGCACAATCACATTCACCACCAAACCCAGTGCCCCCAGTTGGTCTTCCTGCCCCTCCCGATATTTTTGACGAATCTCGCCACGTTGCCCATGCAAGACAACTCGCGACAAACTATGACGACCCTCACCGCGATTGAGTTGGGTTAGAATGCGGCGGCGATAAGTCTCATCATCGAGATATGGCAGTAAATACAAAGTCTTCGCAATCCGCCCCAACTCACTCATCGCCTTCGACAAACTCGAAGGAGCATTCCCTTTTTGCAGCGAACGCATTAAATCCACAGCACTGACAGTCCCCAATTTCAGCGAACCTGCAACCCGCAACAAATCGTCCCAATGGGTGGCAATCAAAGCCGTATTAATTTGATTTCTGGCAATGCCATTGAGTGCTCCATAATCAGCAGTTGGCTCAATCCGCCAATATCTTGCTTCACCAATATCGGCCAATCTCGGACTGAACTGATAACCCAACAACCAAAATAAACCAAACACCACATCGCTATACCCAGCGGTATCAGTCATGATCTCCAGTGGCTGCAAGTTAGTCTGTTGCTCTAATAATCCCGCCAGCACAAACAGCGAATCGCGCAGTGTCCCTGGAATCACAATCCCATGAAATCCCGTAAACTGGTCGCTGGTGAAGTTGTAGTAAGTAATCCCCCGTCCCACCCCAAAGTATTTACTATTTGGCCCTGCATTAATCGTTCGCACCGGAACGGTAAAGCGGATACCATCGGCCGAAGCGACTTCCCCACCACCCCAAGTTTGTGCCAGTGAAATCTCTGATTGAGCCGCAACTAACCGAGCATTGGCGCGGACTAACGTTTCTTGTCGGATATAATTTTGCTTCACCCAAGAAAGCCTGGAGCGAGTTAAAGCTGGAATATCTGGACGGACGAGTGGTTCCAAGCCAATATTACAGGCCTCAGCTAACAAAACCGCGCAGGTACTGATGTGTAAGTCCTCTACACGGGCATTCGTCTGACTCAAATGGGCAAATTCTAAAGCAAACCCAGTTCGGGCATTGACTTCTAACAATACTTCCGGCAAGTCAACCAGGGGCAACATCCCAGCGATCTGAGCCTTTAAAGCTTTGAGGGAAGCAGATTCGGGTAATTTATCTAAACCCGTCACTACCAACGTATCTTTACCGTCTTGCTGCTCGACGCGAACAGCAGCATTGGTGGGTAGATTCGAGACAGTCTGACGGTAAGCCAGATCGAGTTGGGATGTTAACGCTACCAATTGGGCCGCAAAAGTCGGTTGCAGGTCTAAAGTCCGACACACACCAGCTCTAGCAGCTTCCCAAGCGTCTCCCTGTAAGAGCTTGGCACGCGGGTCGCAGTAGTCCAGACTTTTTTGCACGAAGATGTCGCGACGGCGTAAGGCAGATCGGAGCCGTTGGAGAACGCAGAAAGTGTACGCCTTGCGATCTATCTCCCCCTCCACGTCAACGACCAATTTGACCCAATTCTTATTAACCACACCCAGCGGTGCATCCTTCATAGCTGGTTTCTTCTTCCCCTCAATCGATCGCAAAAACTGCCATGCTTCCAGAATGGGTTTGACAGCTTCTGTGCCCTCAAAGTTAATCGTATCCAGCAGTTTGGGTAAAAATAACCTAACGTGTCGCCAGCGAGACAACATCATATCGTAGTATTTATCTTCAGGTGGGCGGACTAATGCCTTAACCTTGGCGACAGCCAGTGCTAATTGTTCAGCGGAAACGATCTCAAATACTAACTTACGAACATCAACATCTTTTTGGGACAGATCCAATAACACTTCACCTGCTTGAGTTAGCCGTAATGCTGCCGCATCAAGGTCTTTGAGTGTCCGCAGTCGCTCTTTCTCGCCATCACTTTTGGATTTCGTTAGGATTGAACCAATCAACCAATCAAACAGATCTAGGGCATCATCAGTTGCCGTAAATTCGAGAATGTAAATAAAAGCTAACATTGTAGCGATTCGTCTATTTTCTGGCATTCGAGAAATAGCCTGAGAACGCGCCGCACCAGCAGAGCGAGCTAAAACTTTCAACCGATTGGGCGGTATCTGAGTAACATTGATTGCCCCAATCCCTAGCGAACGCACCTCTACCAGCCGATTTAAGGCAGCAACTAAGGCTGGCGCACTGATCCGATTGGGGGGATGTCGCAATCGATCTAAAGGCGAATAACGTTCTCCCTCCTTCACGACTAACAACTCTTCCAGTTGCTTGCGTTGAGTGGGATTAGGGATTTTAGACAAGACCTGCCACAACCGATTTGCGGCTCGGTCGCGGACACTGGCAACCAATCTGGCTAAACTACTCACCCCAGGGAGGAGAATTTTTCGTTGTACCAATCGGGCAGTAGCAAGGTCGAATAACAAACTTGGAGATTCCGCGCTCAGAGTGGCACGTTGATACAGCCAGCGGACTAATCGCCAATGTTCGGGCTGAGAGTTAAAATCTCGGTAGCCATAACGCTCCCGAATCAAAGCAGTATGCTCCCATCTAGTATCAGAAGTACGGTATAGAGCCAGACTTGCCAAGTCGCTAATATCTAGCTGTGCTGCCAAGTAATAGATGACGACAGTTGGGACATCGGTTGGATCGCTCAAGAAAGTGCCTAAAAACCTGACTGTACATAGCTGTAGAGCTAAACCCAGGCGATTTTGATTACCACGTCGTCCCCGAATCAACTGGCAATCTGAGTCATCCAAATGAAAGTACTTTTCAAGTTGTTCTAGAGATGGTTCTCCGCCATAGCGTCCATAGCACTTTTCTTGTTCTGACGTTAAAAATTCAACTGGCATTTACATATCCGTTACTTTCAAAATCAGTTAAAGTGGTCAAACCGTTCCTACCGCTTGCTTATAGGAAGTACCACAGTACGGACAGAATTTAAACTTCAGCGATAAAATCGGTTCTTGACAATCAATGCAACGGTTACGCAGCGGCGTTGCACAAGCAAAGCAATATTTCGATCGTAAATCGACCCACATCGGATCTGGCATCGTGCCAGGTGTCCAGCACTGAGGACAAAACTTGAGAGCGGTGATGGTGGAAATGGGTACTTGTTTAACTACAGCATCCAAATAGTCTTGAGGTATACCTAATGCGGCGGCTAGTCCAGACTTGGCTTTTTGATTAAGGCGATTTGTCAATCCAGCTTCAATCTTCCGAATCGTCTGAATGTGTATCCCAGCCTTGAAACTCAACTCTTTCTGGGTGCTGTTGGATTCTGCTCGTAGTCTTTGGATGTACTGAGCCAACGTCTCCTCGGCTTGGGGAGCCGCATCTCGAACGGAGCCTTGCATAAAGTATATTCAAAAAAGTATGCTTTAATAATAAATTAATATCTGCACTTTGATTTAAATAGTTTGAGTAAGTAGTGTAAAACAATGGTGATATTAGCTAGATTAGCGACTGAATTTTTAGAGCGTCAGGGACTAGCAGCAACCACGTTACGTTCTTATGAATTCACTCTAATGCCCTTACTCAAGGAGTATGGTCGGTGGTCGATAGATATTTTAGACCGACAACTATTAGTGGAATATCTCAACCAAATAACTAATATTTCATATACAACTCACCATCGTCATCAAGCTGTAATTACTGCCTTATTTAACTTCGCAGTTCAGCAAGACTACATCCAATCTAATCCCATTTCTAATCTAAAACGCCGTAAGCCAAATCGTGAGGATGGAGAACACGCTACTGATGAAACTGTTCGTTATCTAATACCAGAACAGTTAAGCATTTTATATCGAGTTGTTAAAAAAGATGCACGGATGTCTGCTTTAGTACATTTGCTGCATAGCAGTGGTGCCAGAATTTCTGAAGTACTGGCTTTGGATTTAGCCGAGATAAATATCGATGCTCGTAAATTTCAAGTGGTTGGGAAAGGCAATAAAACCAGATGGTGTTTTTATAGTGAGGATGCAGCAAATAGTCTAAATTACTATCTCAAATATTATAGACACCTAGATCATTCTGCTCTGTTCACTGCGGAGCAACCATTTTCTCATTTATATTCTCGTCTTTCTTATCGAGGAGCTTATCAATCTTGGACTGACCTTAAAAGTATAGAGATTCAATTGCAGGGAATTCGCTTTCACGATTTGCGACATACATTTGCGACCGAACGAGTAGGCTTGATGGGGATTGAGGAATTGAGAGCATTAATGGGGCATGAGAATATTCAGACGACATTAAAATATTCAAAGGTTACTTCACAACGTGCCGAGCAAGTAGCTCAGTTGGCGTTTGAACAGCTATCCTTATCCCGATCGTAATTCAGCTATGAAAATCTACTTTTGAATTTTGAGCAATACTTTTGAGTGCTATCAGAAATAAGTTTGTAGAGAATAGAAAGTACTATTTGTCAGCAAACTATGGCATGGTGAAGTCCTTCTTTGCTCAAACCCCCTTTAGGAAAGGCTTTCAGGTAATATAAAATCCTTAACCCGGTTTTTGGTTCCAATGCTACTCAAGCCCCAGTAAGGGCGAATATGTCCGAGATAGCTTTGATGCTTACCGAATGCAAGCAATTCTTCGAGAGGTAGAGCGTGACTTTGGGCTGCGGGAAATTAAATCGTCTTGGGAAATCAAACGTGAGAAGGCTCAAGGGATTCACCTGGATTCCGATCTTGCTCAAAACGTTGCTGCTTCCTTCAAAGACCGTCCCAATCTGGAGACTTGGCTCGGCAGGTTGGCGCAGTCTGATATCGATGTTAGGTTCAACATCAGTAAAAGCGATAACGTTATGGGCATTACCTATCTCAGCAATGAGAAAAGCTATAAAGGCAGCGACATTGGGGCGAGTTGGGCTGTGGTGAACGATCGGGTGTCCGTCACTGCTGACGATCTTCCGCTGATGCAAGCGACTAATATCAAAAGCCAGGAAAAACCCGTGCGGTTGAGTAAGATCGATCGGGCGATGTTCGATCGGGCTGTGGAAATGGCACTGATGAAATTGGGGCGTGACAATAAATTTAAGAACTCTCGTGCAGATATTCAG
>CASBPY010000033.1 GCA_949127675.1 Synechococcales cyanobacterium PMM_0072 | reverse complement strand
CTTTATCTTGCCAAAATGCTTGCTCTGCTTCAGCTACCCCTGTGATGTGAGGATCGTCGATCAGCGTCTCAATCTGACAGTTTAAATGGGCTAATCGAGTCCGATCTAACGTCGCAGTTACAGCGGCTAAATCGCCCACAATCCGACAGCCATTTTTGAGAGCCTCCCGTGCTGAAGCGATCGCATCCCCACTCAAGCGGACAAAATTCACCAAGCTCACATCACCACAAGCTAGCACCAGTTGAGAGAGCAAGTCTACTTCAATCTCCGATCGACCCGAAAGATCTGGCAACAGGTGTTGTAGGGACTCCTGGAAGGCTTCGGGGTGAGCATCGACGGCTCCATCAAGGTGATGCCAAAGTCCTTCGATTTCCCCCAATCGCGCTTGACTTTCTACTTCTAGGAGTTTCAACTGAGCAATCGCTTGAGCTTGAACGATCTGACAATCTCCATCTCGCCCTAATATTCCCTCTAATGCCGATGCTGTATGCCGCAGTCGTGCTAATTGTTGAATTACCGACTGGTATTGCTGTTGCAACTGAGCCATCAGGGTGGGATTGGCATCTATACCCGCATCGCTTTCGAGTAGCTGTTGAATATGGGACAACTGAAAACCTTGCTGTTTGAGGGCGACAATCCGCTGCAACTGTTGAATATTTTGGGGGGTATAGAGTCGGTAGTTGCCGATCGATCGCTGGGCTGGCGGCAATAAACCGAGGGTGTGATAGTGCCGTACCATGCGCGGTGTAATATCTCCGCCCACTGCTTCGGTGAGTTCTTTGATTGTCAAATATTCAGCTTGCATATTTTCTGAATTTCAGTTGCTACCTTGACATTAACATCAATGTCAAGGTGTAGGGTATGAAGGCAATCTATTTTTGTTGCCATGTCTTCTCCTGCCCTGTCTAAATCCCGTTGGCATTTGCGTAGCCTCCGCTTTGCGGAATCATTATTGAAAGCACACCCAGAAGCGATCGCGGCTGGAGTTTGCGCTGTGCTGGTGTTATGCGGTTGGTTCACTCTAGATCGCGGGTGGTTGAGTATTAGCTTACTAATTCTCGCCGCTGCGTATGTGATTGGAGGGTATCAAAACACGCTCGAAGGGCTGGGCACTCTATGGCGGGAAAAGGAACTCGATGTGGACTTACTGATGATTGTGGCAGCGTTGGGAGCCGCGATCCTGGGGCTATGGCGACAGGAATATTACTTCATCGTTGATGGTGGGATGTTAATTCTGATTTTTGCGATCAGCGGAGTGCTGGAGGGCTATGCCATGAGCCGGACTGAGCGGAGTATTCAGGGGCTGATGAGTCTAACTTCTGATACCGCCCGCAAGCTGATTGATGGGCAGGAACAAATGGTGTCGGTGGCCCAATTACAGATTGGCGATCGAGTTCTCGTTAAGCCTGGAGAATTGGTACCGACTGATGGAATTGTCACTGAGGGATTTAGCGAACTTAATCAAGCTCCGATCACGGGGGAATCGATGCCCGTTGAAAAAACAGTCGGTGATGAGGTGTTCGCCGGAACGATTAATGGTAACGGTGCGCTGAAGATTCAGATTGATCGATCGCCAGAAAGTAGTCTGATTCAGCGAGTAATTCGTTTAGTAGAGCAAGCACAAACTCAAACACCCCCTTCTCAACAGTTCATCGAACGATTCGAGCGCGGCTATGCCAAAGCGATCGTCTTACTAGGCATTTTGCTGGGTACTTTACCACCATTTCTGCTCGGTTGGACTTGGGAGGATACAGTTTATCGCGCCCTGATTTTTCTGGTAGTGGCTTCGCCCTGTGCATTAATGGCAGCAACGATGCCAGCCCTGTTATCGGGGATTGCGAATGGGGCAAGACATGGAATTTTGTTCAAGAATGGGGCGCAGTTAGAAGCGATCGGACAAGTTAAGGCGATCGCCTTTGATAAGACTGGAACCCTGACTACAGGCAAACCTCAAGTCGTCCAAGTCATGGCGGTTGAAAATACCGATCGATTGCTCCAAGTGGCTGCTGCTTTAGAAAGCATGTCCGAACATCCGATCGGATCGGCGATCGTTCGGGCTGCCCAAAAACAGGGTGAGAAATGGATTGAAGCCGTCAATATTTTAGCTGAACCTGGACGGGGTATTAGCGGCGAAGTTGAGGGAAAAATAGCGGTAGTTGGTAAAGCCGCCTTTGTGCAAACACAAGCGGATAATTGTCCAGAATCTATCGCCAAGCAAAGCCAGCAGTGGGAGCAAGAAGGTAAAACCGTTGTCTGGGTTGCTTATGACAATAGCATCCTGGGGATTATCGCCGTTGCCGATACCGTCAGATCTACCGCCGCTCGATCGATCCTCCACTTAAAACGACTGGGTATCGATCGAATTGTAATGTTGACGGGCGATAATCAGCGCACCGCCGAGAGTATTGCGGGGGAAATTGGAATCGATGGCGTGTACGCCGAACTCCTACCTGAAGCTAAACTTGAAGTAATTCGCCAACTCCAGCAACAATATCAGTCCGTGGCAATGGTTGGGGATGGGATTAATGATGCCCCTGCTCTAGCTCAAGCATCCGTCGGAATTGCGATGGGGACTGTCGGCAGTGATGTGGCATTGGAAACAGCGGATGTGATCTTGATGACCGATCGATTGGAAAAACTCGAATATGCTATTCGGCTGAGTCGCCGCTCTGGGCTGATTGTTAAGCAAAACATTGTTTTTGCCCTGAGCTTTATTTTGATCTTACTAATCGCCAATTTTACTGGCAATATGACCCTTCCGCTTGGTGTCCTCGGTCATGAAGGATCGACTGTGTTGGTGATTTTAAATGGTCTCCGGTTGCTCAAAGATTGAATGTTCCCAGTTAATCTCCGATCTTGTTTATGCTAAGATCCGATAATCATTCTCATAACTAATCCTTCATGCTAGAGATTCGGCAATTAGCTGTTAATTACCGTGGAGTAAATGCTTTAGAGCAAATTGACTTTCGGGTCGATCCAGGTGAATTGGTGGGACTGATTGGGCCGAATGGAGCAGGTAAGAGTACATTACTCAAGGCGATGCTCGGTCTAATTCCTGCTGCACATGGCACGATCAAATACTGCAATTGTCCCCTGTGTCAGCATTTGGAACGGGTGGCTTATGTGCCCCAGAGATCCCAGGTTGACTGGGATTATCCGATTACCGTCTGGAATGTGGTGATGATGGCGCGTACCCGTCAACTGGGCTGGTTGCGTCGCCCAGGTGCAGCAGCGAAGGCGATCGTCAATGAGGCACTCGATCGAGTCGGGATATTGGATCTCAAAGATCGGCGGATTGGGGAGCTTTCTGGCGGGCAACAACAGCGAGTATTTTTAGCTCGTGCCCTCGCTCAACAGGCAGATTTATTCTTATTTGACGAACCATTTACCGGAGTCGATAAAAAAACTGAAGCTGTGTTGCTGGAAGTTTTTGACGAATTGCGCTCGGCTGGTAAGATTTTGCTAGTTAGCACCCATGAATGGGGACGATCTTTGAGTCAACTCGATCGAATCTTGCTAATCAATCATCGTCTAATTGCTGATGGTTCTCCGCAGCAGGTAATGACTCCCGCTAATCTTCAACAAGCTTATGGTGTCTCATTTCATCAACATACTTATCGAGATAATAGTGCCGATTTATTCTGTTGAAAATATTGCTTCTTAAATTATTACTATGCTAAATTTTTTGATTGAACCTTGGCAGTATGAATTCATGCGAAATGCGATCGCGATTGGGATTCTCGTCGGAATTTTGTGTCCGGTTGTAGGTAGTTATCTAATCGTCCAGCGGATGGCATTATATGGCGATGTAATCGCTCATGCTGTCTTGCCAGGATTATCGCTTTCTTTCTTCTTGGGTATAGATATTGCGATCGGCGCATTTATATCTGGAATAATGGGGGCGGGTACTATTTCCTGGATTCGATCGCAATCAAGAGTCAAAGTCGATGCAGCGATGGCGTTAACCTTTTCTAGTTTCTTTTCGGTTGGAATTATCCTGATTTCTGTACTTAGAAATAACATCGATCTAGATAGTTTTCTCTTTGGTGATATTTTGGGTACGACGATAACAGATATCTATCGCACAGCGACTGTAACTGTATTGATTTTGGTAGTAGTTTGGTTATCTTATAAAGAGTTGTTATTCTACACATTCGATCGAGCTGGAGCTGAAGCGATGGGCTTACCAGTTAAGGTTATCCATCTTGGATTTATGTCGGCAATTACGCTGACGATTATTGCTAGTATGCAAGCAGTAGGTGTAATCCTAGTGATTTCCCTATTAGTTGGGCCAGCTTTGACAGCATATTTGCTAGTCAAAGAATTACATCAGATGATGATTGTGGGGGCAATTATTGGTGCGTTTGCGAGTCTGAGTGGAGTATATATTAGTTTTTATCTCAAACATGTACCATCTGGGCCAGCAATTGTAATTGTATCTTCAGGTTTATTTATCCTCGCATTATTATTTAGTCCTTCTCAAGGCGTTTTAACTCAAAGATTTCGATTGCCTGCTCGATCGATAGTTGATGTTAGATAGACAATCTAATCAGAGGGCGATTCGACCTTGGAGCGACTATTGGAGCAGTTCTTCCCAGAAACAGAACATATAGTGGTCGCGGCAGACCACGAAAACATGGGGAGAAAATGAAACTCAATGACCCTCTGACCTGGTCTCAAGCAGACGAGAGCTTGGAAATTGAAGCACATCCACGGCTGGGACAAGTTCGGGTGCGGCAATGGAAAAATTTACATTTCTATCGTGCGGCGGGGCAGCCTGTCAATTTAATTCTTATCATCGCTCGGTGATGAACTTACCGCCGGATCTGAAGCCTGTTCGCTCACGAGTAACTCAGCAGCTTCAAGCTTCAAATTATCCGTCTGAATTTCCTCAACAGTTTTGGTAACTGTGGCAGGTTTTTATAAGCTTGCTCATCTTCCCGTCTTTGTTTACGGCTAGGCTTATTAGTTGTCTCCTTCTCGATACTGCGATCGATTACGTCATACAAAATCGCCTGATTGGTAATGCTTTTTCCCGCAAATCTGACTCGTTTAGCACTGGCTTTTGCCTCATCTACCGACAGTTGCTCCGTCTCCAACTCGTGAGCGTGAGCGCGAGTCAGAAACACCTCTTTACCCTGTTCCTGGTGATAGATCCAAATCGTCGTAATATCTCTGGGATCGTACCGAATACTCACAGTTTTACCTGCATAGCCAGCCAGATACTCACCTTGATACATCACATTCTCAAACTGGACATTCCCACCTCTTTGCACAGTTCGCCGAATAGTTTTCATCAGACAAATATCTAACTCTCGCTCTGAAATCAGCGGCGGATCGCCAATCAATCCCGACTCCCACCGTTGATTGCGAGTTTGATCACCCATTCGCGCATCCAAAGCTTGGTTGTGTTTATCGACAATAAACCCCACAATGATTCTCTCAATATCTCGCAGCGTTAACTGGGCATCCTTTTCAGCATCTTTAGGTCGTTGTTGTACATTCGTCCCGTATACCCTGGTAATGCCCTCAACACTGATTCATTCAACGTCCCAAAGAATCGCTCCACAATCCCACCTTCAGAAGGTCGATCTCGTAATTTATGCACAAAACCCAGTTGTGTGCCGATTTCAGTGATGTGATTCGATCGAAAGTCTTTTCCGCCATCGGCGAATAAATATTCTGGCTTCCCATAGGTAATCCATTCAGTATGCAATCCATATTTTGCCTCATACACCTTGGGCAAAATGGCATGACGCAAAGCCAGTGCCACCACCTGAGAACTCGGTGCATCGAAACCCACATTAATCCCAATCAGAGCGCGAGAGTAACTATCAATTACAGTAGTCAACCACGGACGACCGATAACGATCCCATGTCGTTGGCGTAGCCTGCCGGAAGCAATCGACCAACATCACATCTAAACGAGTATGATCCGATTGCCAAACTTGATTGCTATGGTCAATATCCAGATTATATCCATTCCGTTTCCAAAACAGAAGACGACAATTAAAATGTCTTTCTTTCAGAAAGCGACAATTAATCTGTCGTCGGATGGATGGATCGTTAGTTTATGCTAAAGTAATGTTGTAAATCAACCAGCGTAAAGCTTTGAGTTGACGACACTAATCTGTCATCACGTCACTTAATTATTCACTGTACAATTAACTAATTATCTCTGACTTTTTTCGCACCACAATCTTACCTGTAACTATACTTTGAGTGGTCATAAACTGGGGTTTAGAGAATGAGAAAAATCTTGAGTGTAATTGATTCCCCCTATTCCCTATCCCCTATCCCCTGTAAACACCAGCAATCTATGACCGTGCAGAGTATATCTAGGTTTTTCCATCTATTTCCACCATTGCAATAGCTTACGCCAGCGAGATTGTTTTTGACGCTGATTTCGATCGAAAGCATCCCATTCTTGAGCCGTTTGATCAATCAATTCGGTGTAGCTCGGCGATAGAATAGGAAAGGCAGTGAGATCAGCAATTTTTAGTTTTTGCTGAATTGCTAGTGCGAGGACTTGGATTAATTCTGGAGCATTTTGACCGACAATTTCAGCACCGAGAATTTGACCTTTATGGGTGACAATAATTTGACAATAACCACTAGTGATGTTGTCAATGATTGCTTGGGGGCAATTTTTCAAATATTGTTTGAGGATAACTAGATCCTGTCTAGGGCTATTTATGGCAGTATTTATCGTCATCCCGACTCGTGCTAAAGGTGGATCGGTATACACTGCCCAAGGTAGATTGTTATAACTATCATAATCAATTTTAGTCTTGCGCCAAGACAAGATATTCTGGACAGCAATCTTTGCTTCAAATTGAGTCAAGCTCTCACTGTGATAGCCACCCAGCACATTACCGCAAACACTCCCACAGGCATGAATTTGGCGATGGGATGTTTGAAGCTTTTTGTCGATCGAGATGCCTTTATCTGTATAATCAACTCCAACACCATCGAGATTAAATGATTCTAGCAATGGTCGATCGGGTAAAGCAATAAAAATCTCATCTACAGCGATCGATTCATCTTCAATTAAAACTAATTTACAGGTATTTTCTAACTCGACCTTCCAGACAGTAGTTGCTAGATAAACTTGGACACCATCTGCTTCTAGCTGTGCCTGAATTAGATTAGCAGTCTCTAGATTTTCATAGGGTATAATCTGGGTTGTCTCGACGATTAGTTTGACTTGGCAGCCCAGTTTTGCCAGGGTCTGAGCTAGTTCAATCCCGATCGATTCTGAACCAATAATTGCCCATCTTAATGGAATTTTGCGATTCTCTTTTTGCTGAGGCAAAGGCTGCGCCAACAGAGAGGCTATTGCTGGGGCAAACGCTACGCTACCGCCAACGATTATCTGGTTTAATCGATCTAAAGTCAGATAACCTACTTGGTGGATTCCTGGAATCGACGGAACTTGAGCTACCGATCCTGTCGCCATCAGATAGCCACGAGCACGGAGATATCGCTGATTAACATTAAACGCTAACTGAGGACGACGACAAAATTCACCATTACCAATGATTACATCTACCCCCCTCTCTACTAATAACCCTGGACTAAATTGTTGTTCGAGTCGTTGACTGGCTAAAGCAGCATACTGCCAGGGATAGCTAGATGGCGGCTGAAGCCCAGGGCGATTCGATCTAGTAGATTTTGCTATTTGTGCCAAAGCATATAGATAGAAATCGCTGCTAGACTGCACTGATGACTGAGGGAGGACTAGTGCAACCCGCGCCTGTAGATTCACCGCCTCGATTGCTGCTGTTCGCGCTGCTGCTGTTGCGCCGATGATTACTAAGTCGTATTCTAGGGACAATTTGGCGATCCTGCGATAATAATAACTATGGAGTTCTAGCTACAGTATTTTAGCGATTATTTTTATGAGATTACATTTGAGTACTTGGACAGAAGTTGAGCAATATCTCCAAACATCTACTGGCATAATTATACCGATCGGTTCGACTGAGCAACATGGCCCAACGGGATTAATTGGGACTGATGCCATTTGTGCCGAAGGGATTGCCGCAGCGGTGGGCATCGCTACTGCTGCTCTGGTTGCGCCGACGATTAATGTCGGGATGGCGTTACACCATACCAGCTTTCCAGGTACGATCAGTTTGCGTCCGAGTACGATGATTCTGGTCATTCGTGATTATATTACCTGCTTGGTCCGGGCTGGATTTACCAAATTCTTTTTTATCAATGGTCATGGCGGCAATATTGCGACGCTCAAAGCAGCTTACTCCGAGACATACGCCCATTTATCAGATCTAAATATTCCCAATGCCGATCGAGTAGAATGTCAAACAGCAAATTGGTTTATGTCTGGGAGTGTCTATCGTCTGGCAAAAGAATTATATGGCAATTTAGAGGGTTCTCATGCAACACCTTCAGAAGTGGCTCTGACTCAGTATCTCTATCCTGAATCGATTAAGTCGAGCTATTTGGATCCAACTAATCTTTCCACAGAACGCAAAATTCTCGGCGCAGCAGATTTTCGTCGTCGTTACCCAGATGGTAGAATGGGTTCCGATCCAAGTCTGGCAACACCCGAACATGGTAAACAATTTTTCGATCTCTCCGTCAAAGATTTGACCGCTGGCTATCTAGAATTTTTAGCTAATGATTAGTCTAGATTCAGTCAACCACTAACCACTCACCATCCACCATCCACCAAACCACTATTTAATTGGTATTCCTACAGATCTGAGAAACCCGCGCAATCGCAGTAATAACAATGCTTCCTTGAACTTAGGATTAGTAGTAGCGGCAATTGCATCATCCCGATCTAACTGTTGTTTGGTATTGACGATCAACTCGGCAAAATCGTTTGCAGATAAAGCTTTACCACTAATCGGCGATCTGGCTTCAGTGATAATTTCGGCTCTGAGCACTTCCTCTGGAATATCCCCATCTTGCAGGAGATTATTGGCCATCACACTACCAGCAACTTGCCATCCAGCCATCGTACAACAGCCAATTTGAACTAATCGAATCATAATTGGTGATTGCATCGATCTCGTAGTTGAAACATATTATCGATCTGGAGAATGCTAACATACAAACGGCAGATATCTCACAATCTCCTACATGCATCAACCAAATAGACTACCCAATCTCAACGATTCTCACGCATTTACTCGCGGGAGCAGACTGCCCAGGCAACAAGCTAAAAAATCTTTAGCTTCAAAACCTGCACCATCACTATCAAAGACAGTTGGTGTCAATCATCTTCAATACCAGCGAGTTCGGCAACTACCTCGCCATGCTCCAGCTCCGATCTGGCTCAAATCACTGCTAGCTGCCCAAAAAGTTTCAATGGTGCTGTTTGGTAGTGTTTTTGGATTAACTTCGATCGTATATGGATATACGATGCATACTCAAACTACCTGGAGAACCCAACAAGACCAATTGAGAAGGTCGCAAAACCAAGAACGCCAGCAAGGAGTAATGAATGAAAAACTCAAACAAGATCTGGCTAAAAGGGCAGAAGCAGAAGGAAGTGGTCTAGTCGCGCCCGAACCACAGATGGCCGTGTTTGTCCAGAGTGCGGCACCACGTCCACCAAAACGACCAACTACGGCTCAAGCTCCGAAACCGATTCCAGTATCTAAAATCCCCTCAGGGTACTAAACTATGGCTGCTAGTAAACTGGCGATCATCATTTTGGCTGGTGGTCGTAGCACTCGGATGGGTCGAGATAAAGCGACGATCGAGATTGGTGGTGTACCATTGATTCGTCGGATTTATAATGTTGTTTCGACCTGTGTAGATCGGGGTCAGATTTATGTAGTAACACCCTGGCCAGAACAGTATCGACAGTTTTTACCTGATAGCTGCAATTTTATCCTCGAATATCCGCCCGATCGAGGTCCACTCATGGCTTTTTCCCAAGCTTTGGCGGAAATCAACGCCAATTGGTTATTATTGCTTGCCTGCGATCTGCCAAACTTATCGACTCCAGCGATCCAAACTTGGATCGACAGATTGCTCTCTATTGACTCCCAGAGCATTGCTTATCTGCCTCGACATCTATCTAAAGGATGGGAGCCTTTGTGTGGCTTTTATCGCCAAATTTGCCGTGACTCAGTGATCAAATACATCGATAATGGGGGGCGATCTTTCCAAGGCTGGCTGAAAATGCAGGTAGTGACCGAATTGGTAGTTGCCGATCCGCTCTGTCTAGTCAATTGTAATACTCCAGCGGATTTGGCGGCAATTATCCCCAATATTTGAGCAAGAGTGATAATTGATCATCTAAATTGATTTCGATCGTCTAAATAGCCAGATAATTGATCTAAAATAGGTTAAGTCGATCGTCTCTGTATCGCTTTATCTCCGAATCAATGCCATCCATGACCCTACTACCGACTGATACGCCACTGTACAATCATCCACTACCAGAAATCGAACAATGGCTATTATCCATGGGTTGTGAACAAGATGATAATGAACTGCATTGCTGGCACATTAATCGACCTGATTGGCATGCAGAATTAGCGTTAGATGTCGAAGAACTGACAGTTAGATACCATTCAGCAACTGTTCCCAGCTCTATTTCCGATACTCCGCCCAGTATCTATCGGACGTTCAAATACTCCCTCAGTCGTCAAGATATCGAGAATGCCGTCTTTGCAGGGCCTTAGAAATTAATTAATAAATTATTAGGATGTAGGGTGGGCAATGCCCACCATCTGGATCTGAGCTATTTTTCAACTAGTTAAATACTAATTCCCAACAGGTGGAACTGTAACAGGGACTGGCACAGTTCCATTAGTCAGCCAACCAGCACTGAGCACAATCGTCAGCGTGATAAATATTAGAAATAAGCCCCAGGTAATCCGATTGAGGTTGCTTTCAGCACTTTTGGTGCTGGCAAATAACTGAGCTTGACCACCAATTCCACCGATCCCATCACCTTTGGGGCTGTGGAGCAAGACCATTGCGGTCAAACAAAATGCAGCTACACACCAAATAATTTCGATAATTTGAACAGTATTCATTTAGTCTTTTTAAATCTTAATAGTCTTTAATTTATTGTATCTCGATCGGTCCTCAGCGTCAGGGACATCGATTTTACACGCCAACTCGCATGGGCGATCGAGTGTGCTGAAATTCGACTAAAGTGGGAACTACCATCGATTTGCCCGTCATTTCAACAGGTTGGGGAATCTGGAGAATTTCGAGAATTGTCGGTGCGATATCTGCTAATTTGCCGTCTTCGCGCAAGATCACATCCGTACCATGTCCCTGGAGTTGGCGACGTTCACCTTCGACCAAAATTAATGGAACTTGATTGGTGGTGTGTGCTGTCCAGGGATTGCCCTGCTCGTCGCACATATATTCAGCATTACCATGATCTGCGGTGATGATTGTCGTGCCGCCAACCTTGCCAATAGCTGCTAATAACTTGCCCATACAGGCATCTACAGCTTCAATCGCGTGAATAGTCGGCTCCATTTTTCCCGTATGTCCAACCATATCGGGATTGGCATAATTAACCACAATTAGAGTATATATTTGTTTGGCGATCGCCTTGAGCACAACATCTGTCACTGTCGCCGCAGACATCGCTGGAGCGCGATCGTATGTACTCACCTGAGGACTGGGAATCAATTCCCGATCTTCGCCTGCTAATGGCTGCTCTAATCCACCATTGAAAAAGTAAGTCACATGGGCATATTTCTCAGTTTCAGCAACTCGAAACTGACGTAAACCTTTTGCCGCAATCACTTCACCCAACAAATTTTGAAGCTGCTGTGGTTCAAACGCAACTAGAACTGGCAATGTTGAGTCGTACTGAGTAAAAGTTGCAAATGTCAGGGGGGCAATTTGCTCGCGGACAAAGCCAGTGAAGTTTGGATTCACGAGGGCACTAGTAAGCTGTCTAGACCTGTCAGGTCGGAAGTTGAAGAAAATTACGCCATCATTAGATTCGATCGCACCTGGAGCAATTCTTGTCGGGCTGATGAATTCATCAGTTTTATCTGCGGCGTAGCTATTGGTTAAGACAGTAGTGGCTGTTTCGCCAGTACCAGATCCGGCTTCAGTCATCACATCATAAGCTAGCTTAACTCGATCCCAGCGATGATCTCGATCGAGCGCATAGTAGCGACCACTAATAGTTACAATTTTGCCAACCCCAATTTCAGAGATCGCCGCTTCGATTTTTTTGATCGCTACTAGTCCATCGCGCGGATCAGTATCACGTCCATCAGTAATAACGTGGATACAAACTTCGGTAATATTTTGAGCTTGAGCTAATTGTAGCAAGCCAATCAGATGATCGATGTGAGAATGCACTCCACC
The DNA here is from genome assembly GCA_949127675.1 of Synechococcales cyanobacterium PMM_0072. Taxonomy (GTDB): domain Bacteria; phylum Cyanobacteriota; class Cyanobacteriia; order Cyanobacteriales; family Chamaesiphonaceae; genus Chamaesiphon. Next base: position 1,503 of record CASBPY010000033.1, on the reverse strand, counting down.
CTCAGAACAAAGTCCGATCAGATGTAGTTTGCTCTGATGTTGTTTGACAGTCTCACAAACTTTTACTAGTGCCGGATTTTGTAAAATACTTCCATCTTTGACAGCATCAGAAATTCGCACTAATTCTTGCGGGACAATTCTGCCTGCACCGAGATTTAGATGTCCGACTTCCGAGTTGCCCATCTGCCCATCTGGTAATCCTACGGCTCTGCCAGATGTATCAATTAGGGTGTGTGGATAAGCAGTCCACAAGCTACTAATATTCGGTGTTTTGGCTTGTGCAATGGCATTGCCGTGGGTATCTGGTCGATATCCCCAACCGTCTAAAATTACCAGCACCACCGGAGCTACAGGTGCTTGCACCATATTAATCTTTGCCTTGTTGTGAGGGATTATTCCAAGCCTATCATAGCAGAACGATCGGAATTTGCTGAAGGCGTTTGGCACGAATGGCATTAATTCGCCCGTCAAGTTCTATCTGTAAGACTTGGCGGTAGAGAAACAAAATGGCATTAAGAAGCTCTGGTTTTGGGTAGCGGCGGCGACATTGCCTGCAACGGCTAGATGGGTTAAAAATTCCTCTATTTCTGGGACTACCACATCTTTTTGCACAGGGACTAGGATGAATTTTCAGTCTATCTACCTGAATTTGGGTGCATAGTTGGAAAGTTTCCGCCCAATATCATAGTTATGCCGACCCAATTTAGACAACAGAAAATCATGACAAAGAAAAAAATGACAATAATACATTCATCGTAGCTACTCTCGTAGCTACCACACTAATTGCACCTACTCTCGTCGCTACCTCAGTTTATTCTCAAAATATTGTAGAATACAAAGACTTAGGGTTTTCGATTCAGCCTCCCATATTCGATTCCGCTGAAAATGGAACGGTATTGATGGCTTTTTCGCCTGTTAAAAGTGCATTTGCTGCAAATGTTGGTGTTCAAATTCAGCCATATTCAAAGTCATTATTGGATTATAATGTATTGAGCATGACATTATGCGTAGCCTGGAATATTTTGAGGATAGCTATTGAAAATGCCTCAATACTTTTCTACACTTAAAATATGAAAGTCAGGGAAGTAATTCAGTTGATTGAAGACGATGGTTGGTATTTAGCTCGAACGAAAGGTAGTCATCGTCAGTACAAGCATTTCAGCAAGACTGGATTGGTCACTGTTCCAGGAAAACTAAGCGATGACCTAGCACCAGGCACTCTAAACAGTATCTTCAAACAAGCAGACTTAAAGTAATGCGCTATCTAACCATCATCGAGAAGACGGGAACCGGATACTCAGCCTATTCACCCGATTTGCTAGGATGTGTTTCAACTGGAATGACCTACGAAGAGGTTGAGAAAAATATGCGTGAAGCTATAGAATTTCATTTGGATGGACTAAAGTTAGAAGGATACGAAATTCCGCAGCCATCTACTTCATCAACTTACATAGAAGTTACTGCCTAAGCTTAGGCCGTTGCGACGTCCATCACTCACGAACT
>CASBPY010000032.1 GCA_949127675.1 Synechococcales cyanobacterium PMM_0072 | reverse complement strand
GTTGAAGAGATTTTAGAAATTCGCTCGACTGTATCGACAACCGCCAAGAAAATCAAACGCCTGGGTGAAACCTTCCAGAAGATTTCCAAAGTAGTTAACCTGATCGAAAACTTCGCTACCCAAACCAACTTGCTCGCCCTGAACGCTTCGATCGAAGCTACTCGTGCCGGACAATATGGAAAAGGATTTGCGGTAGTAGCCGACGAGGTTCGCTCCCTTGCTTATCAGTCTGCAAATGCTACGACTGAAATCGAACGCCTCGTAGATGAAATTCGGATCGACACCAACGACGTAACCGAAGCAATGGAAATCGGCATCGCCCAAGTCGTCCAAGGTACCAACTTGGTCAACGAAACCCGCCAAAGTCTGAGCGAGATCGTTGTCGCCACCACCCAAATCAGCGAACTAGTCAAAGAGATCGGTAAATCTGCCAACACTCAAAACAAACAGTCCCAAAAACTGACTGAAGTAATGACTGATGTAGCCATGATTGCCAACCTCACCTCAGATAGTGCCACCCAAATCTCCCAGTCTTGCCAACAGTTGATTGAGACTTCGCAGGTTCTAGAGACTAGTGTTAGTCGCTTTAAGGTGGACTAAGAGTTGAGAAGTTGGGAGTTGAGGGTTGGGAGATAAGAAGTAGAGATTCCGAACTCCGAACTCTCCGAATTCTCCGAACTCCGAACTCTCCGAACTCCGAACTCCGAACTCCGAACTCCGAACTCCGAACTCCCAACCCCTATGACCCCCGACGATCTAGATTTTCAAGAGTCACTCGATCGATATTTTGAGATCGAAGCGGCGGAACTATTGCAAACAATCGAAGAAACACTGATTACTCTTGTCGAAGAGAAAACGATCGAGCGCGTCCATACCCTGATGCGGGCTGCACACACGATCAAAGGTAGTGCTGCCAATTGTGGGTTCAAGACGATCGAAACGATCGCCCATCACCTGGAAGATGTCTTCCAAGCTCTCTATCCAGCCGAATTAGAAATCGACCCTGAACTCGGTTCGTTGTTATTGGAAGGCTACGATTGCCTATATGACCCGCTGAGTGCATTACTCGCAGGGATTCCCTACGATGAAGCCGCTAGCCTCGAACGGACGGCAACACTATTTGCCAAACTTCAGGATCACTTGGGCGACTTCTTCGGGCGGGAAACCCCATTACCGACCGCCGCAGAATTAGGCTTCGACGTAATTGGGTCAATTTTTACCGATAGTATCCCCCAAGATCTCCAAGATCTAGCTACAGCGATCGCCAGTAAAAATGCTGGTAAAGTGAGTGAGAGCTTGCGATCTCTAGCCGAATTTTTATTAGAGCTGGGTGGTTCCTATAGTCTCCCAGGCATCGCGGCAATCGCGACGGCAACTCTATCGGCATTGGATCGTCATCCAGCCAGAGCCTTAGAGCTTGCACCGATCGCTTTAGCCAATTTTCAGCAAGCTCAAATTGCGATCATTGGTGGAGATCGATCGGTCGGTGGTCAGGTATCATCAGAGCTAGGTGCTTGGACTGATGAATATTCCGATGACTTATCATCAGAACAATCTGTCTATGGTGATAATTCAGCTGATTGGTTATCATTAGCTGAATTTACTGATTCAGTTAGCATCGATGAAGCAGAATCAAATACTAAATCTACCAGTGAAGATTGGTTATCCTTAGTTGATGCTAGTGATTCAGTTGCAGAAATACCTGTAGAAGTAACAGAATCAAATACTGAATCTATCAGTGAAGATTGGTTATCCTTAGTTAATACTAGTGATTCAGTTGCTGAGATCGATGATTCACTAGAAATAGTTGATGATGACTTAGAGATTATCGAAGTTAGCTCCTTCTTTGAGCCAGAATCGATCGATCTAGCTCCAACTCAGCGAGCATATTCGATCGAACTAATTGAATCTCCTACTAGTTCTAATCTAGCCCTAGTTAACAGCTCTGGGATCGATCGCATCTTCCAATCGATTTCCCTCGAACATCCAGAATCGATCCCTGAGGAAATCCAGTCATCGGCATCGAATAGTTCTAAAGCAAATGAGCGAGAAACTTCAGCCGAATCAGCAGTCAGCGTCAGAGTTGCCACAATCCAGCTCGAACGTCTCAGCCACACCATTGGTGAGCTATTAATTGATGATAATCAACAATATCTCCGATCAGAACAGTTGCAGAGCATGGCGCAGGAAACTGTCGAACAATATCGCCGCTGTGAGCAAAAACTCCGCCTCGTTAATGACTGGGCTGATAACAATACCTTGTTGGGCGAACGTCCAAAATCATCTTCCCGTCGTGCTAAAAAAGGTAGAAGTAAAAAAGGCACAAGTCCAATCGAACTAAGTTCTTATTTCGATAGCATGGAGTTGGATGTCTATAGTGAATTGAGCATCCTGTTGCAAAATTTCACCGATGATATCACCGATTTGGGGATCAAAGTTAGCACCCTGCTAGAAATGACCCAAAAATCGCGGATGACATTGGGCAAACGCAAACAACTACTCGCCGACGCTCAATCAGAGTTGTTTGAAGCCCGCATGGTCGAAATTTCGACCGTGCTCAATCGCTTCCCGCGACTACTCCAACAGATGATTGCCTCCCATCGCAAACCCGCCCAATTAGAACTAATTGGTAGTGAAGTTTCGATCGACAAAATCATCGCCGAAAAACTCTATGATCCTTTACTGCACTTAATTCGGAATGCTTACGATCACGGTGTCGAAGCTCCAGAAGTTCGGGCAGCTCAAGGCAAATCCGAAACTGGTAAACTGACGATCAAAGCCTACCATCAAGGTAATCGCACCAAAATTGAGGTCAGCGACGACGGACAAGGCTTGAACTGGGTCAGAATTCGGCAACGGGCGATCGATATGAATCTCCTCGATGCTAGTTATCCAGCCACCGAAGCCGAACTCGCCGAAATCATGTTTGCCCCAGGCTTCTCCACCGCTGAGAAAGTAAACGATCTTTCAGGTCGCGGCATCGGATTAGATGTCGTCCGTGACCGTCTAGGGGCATTGCAGGGGAAGATCGATGTCCGCTCTGTCTTAGGACAAGGTACCACCTTTGTGATGCAATTCCCGCTCAATCTGACCACCACACGGTTAATGATTTGCGAATCCGAAGGATCTGTCTACGCCTTGCGTTCAGAATCAATCAGCCAAGTGCTATTACCACCACCCGACCGCATTCAATCCCAATCTCTATTCTCAGATCAGGGTACATCCAAGTTTCTCCAGTGGGGTGACGGTGCCGAGCGCAAGTTAATTCCAATTTATGCCGTTGGTAGTCTGCTCGACTATCATTGCGAAATCGGTACCAATAAAACGGCGGCAAATCTCTTTCCCACTAAAGCCAAAAATACCACTAACGCCCTCCTCCTCCTGGATATTGACAACGAACAAATCTGTCTCGAAGTCAGCCGGATCCTGGTAGAGCAAGAACTAGTAGTCAAATCCCTCGGTCAAACCTTTGGAATGCCTAGCTATATTCAGGGGTATAGCGTGCTGGGTGATGGTAGTCTGACCCTAGCGATCGATCCAGTCGAATTACTGGCACGGATCAGCAATAACACCTCAACGTCTTCTGCCACCAGCTCGAACTTGCCTGCCTTACCACAGATAGTTCGCCCCGCACTAGCTCCAGCCGCCGATCAAATGCCAGCCGCAGTTGCCGAAAAACTAGAGGAAATTGTTAGCCGCAATTCCGCTAAACCAGGCAAACAAATGCAGGTACTAGTGGTCGATGATTCCCTCGTCCAGCGTCAAAGCCTAGTTCGCTCCCTCACCAAAGCTGGCTGTCAAGTAATCCAAGCTGGTCACGGACGAGAAGGGATCTTGAAACTCCAAGAACATCCTCGGATTCGCCTAGTAGTCTGCGATATTGAAATGCCGCAAATGAACGGATTTGAATTCCTCAGTCATTGCCGCCAAGATCCCAAATTATCCCAAATTCCGATCGTCATGCTCACCACTCGCGGTGGTCAAAAACATCGTCAATTAGCTATGACTTTAGGTGCCAAGGATTATCTCACCAAGCCTCAATCTGAAAAGGATCTCTTAGATATTGTTGCTAAGTTAGATCAACCCGTTGAAGTAGGAGTTTAAATTGGTGGCTAGTGAATAGATCTGTAGGTTGGGTTGAAGAATGAAACCCAACACATTCAACCAATATTGAGATGGCTGTTGGGTTTTGCTACGCGCAACCCAACCTACAGATCTACAGATCTCTCTTTAACTCCGAACGTTCTAACTCCGAAGTCCCAACTCCCAACTCCCAACCCCTAAAATGCTAACCACTCCCATCCCCAAGCGATTATCCAGCCTTGATAATACTGACAACATTCGCACAGTCATCTTTTCACTAGCAGATATCGAACAGACATCCATGTCTCAGTATCTTTTTGCACTACCCGTCGAAGCTGTCGAAAAAGCGATCGTTTATCCGACCGATCGAGCTATTCTCAAAGATGGGATTGGGATGATTAATTTTGGGAACCAAAATCTTACGATTGTAGACTTGCGCCAAAAATTTACAACGATCGATCCGCAGCAAGATTCTTCCAAATTTCTGATCTTATTTCATACTCAATCTGGTGAACTTTGCGGTTTGCCAGCCAAGAGCGCCCCTGAATTGCTCGATATTGAGCCTGACATGATTCGAGAGATTCCCCTCGCCTATCGCGAAGTCAATCAACTCAGCTTTGTCAGTCACATGGCGATCGTTCCCCAGGAAAATGGTCTTAAACCACTCCAAATTCTACTGCTGGGACTTGATCGGTCGATCGTTCAATTAGGTAATAATAAGCAGATTTCTAGTCATCTGAATTAGTAAATGGTGGATGGTGGATGGATTACACCAATAGAGAGATGCTTGAGTAAAAGCGTAGATCTAAGGGTACCCATTAAGGGCACCCCTACACAATCAATCTGTAGGGGTGCCCCTTGTGGGTACCCTCGGATCTACGCTTTTACTCAAGTATTCTGACTATCTGAACCCGACTCAAAACTTTTTTGAACTTCCGCGACTACTTCAGCAGCTTCCTCGTCATCAATATCCATCACCGCCTGAAGTTCCTTCAGGAATATTTGCGATCCAGCGGGAATTTCCCCCGTATCAGGATCCATCTTTGCCAAAATAGCCGCAGCATAGGCATCTGGCACCAAATCATCACCAATTGCTTCATCAGCGGCATTAAATAATGCCCCCAATCCTTGACTTGCGGCAATTCCAGTCAATCGATCGACCATCGACAATAAACCTTCTTCAGAATACTCTACATATAGGTCAAAATCTGCCAGGATATCTAGAAATAAATCTGGCGCGACCAAATCCTTGGGATTGTCTGCTAGTGCAGCAATTAGCACGATCGATGCCAAGCCTTCAGCTTCATTTAACGGCTCTTCGGTATACTCTTCAGAATTGAAGATACTATCGTATTTTGGCATATTCATAATTTATTCGATCGACTATCCTCTCGCTAGTAATACCAGATACTAGGGGGAAAGGGAAGGGATGGTGATGTTTTTTAATAAAGTTAGTGGATCGTGAATAGCGGATTACCTCCGGTAGGCGCCGCCAACGTGGATAGAAATTAGTCGTTAATAACCATAGATCTTAGATGTCAGATGAGTCTAAAGTTCTAGCCCTAATAATCGCCGCGATCACTGACTACTCCAATATTCACTATCCACCATCCACTATCCACTAATTTCCAAAAGTCCTTGCTCATCCTTCCACCAGATGGGATGATAGTTAGCAATTGCGATGATAAATGTGGCTAAATTCAGCCTGCACTTGTCTATCTGCGCCGAAACTAGTTAGTAGTTTAATTTATATATATCATGCCTGTAGCTGCTCAATCTTTAGATCAACTTGCTATTAATTCTATTCGTTTCCTCGCTGTTGATGCGATCGAGAAAGCGAAATCTGGACACCCAGGTTTACCGATGGGTGCGGCTCCGATGGCGTATGTGCTGTGGCAAAAATTCATGCAGCACAACCCCAAGAATCCTCAATGGTTCAACCGCGACAGGTTTGTGTTGTCGGCTGGACATGGTTCGATGTTGCAATACGCGCTGTTGCATTTGACTGGCTACGATAGTGTCAGCATTGAAGATATCAAACAGTTCCGCCAGTGGGGTTCTAGCACACCTGGACACCCTGAAAACTTTGAAACTGCCGGAATTGAAGTTACTACTGGCCCCCTCGGTCAAGGGATTGCGAATGGTGTTGGTTTAGCATTGGCTGAAGCGCATTTAGCAGCTAAATTTAACAAGCCTGATGCTACTTTAGTTGACCATTATACCTACGTCATCGTTGGCGATGGTTGCAATATGGAAGGTATTTCTGGTGAAGCAGCTTCGATCGCTGGCCACTGGGGACTTGGTAAACTGATCGTACTGTATGACGATAACCACATCTCGATCGACGGTTCCACCGATGTGGCTTTCACTGAAGATGTATCCGCACGATTTGATGCTTACGGCTGGCACACCATCCACGTCAAAGATGGTAACACTGACTTAGCCGGAATTGAAGCCGCGATCGCCGCAGCGAAGAAAGTCACCGACAAACCCACGATGATCAAAGTCACCACGATCATCGGTTACGGTTCCCCCAATAAATCCAACACCGCTGGGATCCACGGTGCAGCCTTAGGCGATGCCGAAATCAAACTCACCCGCGAAAACCTCGGCTGGGAATACGCTCCGTTTGAATTGCCTGCTGACGCAGTAACTCACATGCGCGAAGCAGTCGCCAATGGTGCTAAAGCCGAAAGCGCGTGGAATGATACCTTAGCTGCATACACCACTAAATATCCCACAGAAGCCGCCGAATTCACTGGATTGACCTCTCGTGAACTTCCTGCTGGTTGGGATAGCGTATTGCCTACCTACACCCCCGCAGATAGCGCAGTAGCTAGCCGTAAGCACTCGGAAATTTGTCTCAACAAATTGGCTGCTGTTCTCCCTGGTTTAATCGGCGG
>CASBPY010000031.1 GCA_949127675.1 Synechococcales cyanobacterium PMM_0072 | reverse complement strand
CAGCAATAAACCCTTACTTTTACCCCATTCTTCCCAAGCATTGATATTGTCATTGCTCGATTGAATCCATTCTGGTACCTGCTGAACCAATTGAGTCGTTTGATCGATCGCACTCGGTACGACAGTTACACCTAGAATTGTTAAAAGTGTCACCGTTATTAATAGCACACCGATAATTGCCGGAACTCGCCGCAAGTGGACTCGTTCGAGGATCTTCACCGGATAGTTGAGCAAAAATCCGATCAGTGCAGCGATCGTCAGAATCGTAATCAGATGCTCAAAATATCGGAAAAACTGAGATAATACCCATAGATTGAGACCAATGACTGGGAATCCTAACCCGATCAGCAGCAAGTTTTGGATGTTCGGTGGGAAACGGCGCATTGGGTATCGATCGATCAGCGATTATTTAATTATCAGTTTAAGCGACGATCGACAGCTAAGTACTGATATCTTGTAACGATAGTTGAACGAATTACTACCTGCGGCTCGATCTTAAGTAATCTGTCTAGACCTCATTCTGAAAGCTTAACCCCTCACCCCTACATTTGTGACTGAATCGAAAAAAACGCCAAAATCGATCGCGAATATTGCGGGTATTGTCGCTGCCGCCACTCTAATTAGTAAAGTGTTTGGACTAGTCCGCCAAGTTGCTCTAGCCTACGCTTTTGGGAATGGGATCGTCGTAGAAGCATTCACCTATGCCTATGCCATCCCAGGCTTTTTGCTGATCCTCCTCGGTGGGATGAATGGCCCCTTTCATAGTGCTATTGTTAGTGTCCTCACCAAGCAAAAAGATAAATCGGAGACTGTCCCAATTGTTGAAACAGTCACAACGATTGTCGGAATTATCTTGCTCGGTGTGAGTATCCTAATTTTCTGCTTTGCCAGTAATGCGATCGATCTGAGTGCGCCGAATTTACTCCACAGCGGCGATGCCGTGCGGGGTGCCTTAGTTCGCCAAAGTGCGATCGAGCAGTTGCAAATCATGTCCGCAATGGCTGTGCTAGCGGGTTTTATCGGGATTGGTTTCGGTACCCTGAGTTCGGCTGATTTTTACTGGTTGCCTTCGATCAGCCCGCTCCTATCTAGCTCTACGACGATTATTGGCGTGGGGATCCTGGCGATTTTTCTGGGTGGCAAAATTGGGTTGCCCGAATATGCCCTTTTGGGTGGAAAAGTCCTCGCAGGTACAGTATTGCTGGGGGCAACTTTACAATGGCTGATGCAGGTAGTCACTCAGTGGAAAGCTGGATTGGGCACCATTAAACCCCGATTGGAGTGGCGCAGACAGGGTGTTCGAGATGTGCTCAGAATTCTTGGCCCGGCGACCTTTTCATCAAGTACACTGCAAATTAACCTATTTATTGACAATGCTTTCGCATCGGGAATTGCTGGTGCAGCTTCGGCGATGCAATACTCTGGGATGCTAGTTTTAGCTCCCTTGGGGATAATTTCTAATGTGATTTTAGGCTCACTGCTGCCGGAATTTTCACGGCTAACCGATCCGAGTAATTGGGATCAACTCAAAGAGCGGATTCGCCAAGGATTGGTGATCACTGGCATTGCGATGATGCCACTGAGTGCGATCATTATGGCTCTAGCCTTGCCGATCGTCCAAGTAGTTTATCAAAATGGTGCGTTCAAAACTCAGGATTCTCTGCTCGTCGGCTCGATTCTAATTGCCTCAAGTTTAGGGATGTTTATCTTTTTAGCGCGAGATGTCCTCGTGCGGGTATTTTATGCCCTCGGCGATGGTGCTACGCCATTCAAGATCAGCATGGTGAATATCTTTTTCAACTTCCTGTTCGATTACCTATTTTGGCAGCCTTTTGGGGCGGCGGGAATTACTTTGTCCACTGTCTGCATTAATCTAATTTCTTTTTCAGTAATGCTATTCTTGCTCGATCGACGGTTGAATGGTTTACCGTGGCGGGGACTATTACCATTAGTCTGGATTTTCCTGGCTAGTGCCATCTCCGGCGGGATTACCTGGGGCGTAAGCTATGGTTGGCAGCAATTTATCCCTGAGAGTAATAAGATTAGCCTATTGATGCAGTTAGTCTTAGCTGGGGGAATTGGGTTTGGGGTGTTTATAGGGATTATTTCTCAATTCAAGTTACCAGAATTTGATAAGTTCTCCCAGCAAATTCGGCAAAAATTATTCAAGAAGTAAAATCGCCTCGATGGTCATTCTTAGCCAGACAGCCGAATCATGATTTTATACTTTGCTCGATCGAGTAAATATTAGCAATATTTATTGCCATATTTTGAGCTAAGAATTTTGATGAAATTGCACTCACTCCACTACTAGCAAATTTAGCTAGTAGATCTGGGTTTTCGACAGCCCAATCCATTGCCTTTGCAAGTGCTTCTATATCTTTTGGTTGTACTAGATAGCCATTGACTCTATCGGTAATAATTTCAGGAATACCATCTACATCTGACACAATACATGGTTTACCGATCGCTAATACTTCTAGTAAGGCGATTGGTTGTCCTTCCCACAATGATGGCAGGATAAAAACATCAATTGCTGACAAAAATTCGTTAATGTCAGTACGGGTACCTAAAAATGAGATTCGATCGCTAATTTCGAGCTTGGCAGCCAACATTACTAATTCATTCCGAAGTTCGCCGTCACCAACGATTGCCAATTGGGCGCGATTGGTCATTTTTGCAACGGCTTGCAACAAAAACTGATGACCTTT
>CASBPY010000030.1 GCA_949127675.1 Synechococcales cyanobacterium PMM_0072 | reverse complement strand
GTGGTGTTGTAACCATCTGCGATGGTGCCGATTTCGGTTTCAGATAGGGGGGCGCGGACGGTTAGATCGCCTCGGAAGGATGGTCCGATCGCCTTGAGTACGCGCAGAGCCTCTGATTCCAGTTCTTGGCGGTTGGCACGTTCCCGATCGACGATTGCCGATAGTTCTTGTTCCTGAGTCTTAACTCGATCGAGGTATTCAGCGAGTTGGAGAGCGACACCAATTTGGAGGGCGACTTGCTCGATTACGGCACGTTCGGAAGCATCCCAAATCCGAGGGCCATCATTTTGATAAACTCCGAGCAGTCCCCATAAGAGACCACCTTTGAAGATCGGCGCAAGAATGTAAGCTTTGGCTTGATACTTCTCTAGGGATTGAATGTAACAATCAGGAAAGTTTTTGGTGTAAATGTCATTGACGGCGGTAGACTTCTGACCTTTGGCATATTTACCACCTTTGGTATTTTGGAGGTAAGTATCTTCCTCGGTGATGTCTTTTTCTGACCACTTGCGGAGCAGACAGCGATCGCTACCAGTCCGATTGCCACTGAGGACACTATCTTTGGTCTGATCGACGAGTAAGGATACCCAGCCACTGCCAACGGATTCGGCAACAACTTGGCCACTCCAGTCAGGGTTAAATTGATAAACAACCGATCGATCGGCTTTGGACGCTTGGCGAATTTCCTGGACGACGCTGGAGAAGACATCATCAACAACTAAGGACTGGCGAATCTTATCAGCAATCCGGTTGATGGTTTGTTCTTGCTCGGCGCGTTTTTGAAGTTGTTTGATATAGTCGATTTGCTCCATTGCAATTCCGACTTGCAGCCCCATTTGACGCAGAGTTTCGATTTCCTCTTCCTGCCATTTGCGGGTACCAGAGTTTTGATAAACAGCGATTAATCCCCATAGTTTCCGGTTTGCACCAAAGATCGGTGCGAGTACATAAGCTCTGGCTTCAAATTGTTCGAGCAGTTGGATATGACAAGTTTGGTGTCCTTGAGTGTAGATATCATTGACAGCAAAGCATTCGCCGTCTTTGTATCGACCACCTTGAGTGCGTTGCAAGAAGGTATCTTGAACGATATGCACGGTTTTGATCAAGTCAATCCAGCCAGGGGCAGCGGATTCAGCGATAAAGCGACCACTCCAGTCGGCATCAAATTGATAGATGGCTAACCGATCGCTATTGAGCAATTTCCGACCATCTTGGGTAGCAATTTGGAAGACTGTTTGCTCATCTTTGGCACTGCGGAGCCGCTCTTGGAGCTTGGATAGTCCCCGCTCCCGTTGCAATCTGTCTTCCATCTTTTTGGATTGAAATTGAGCTTGGCGGCGGCTAGCGGTCTGCTGGAGCGGGAAGCTAAAGATTTTAGCGTAGTCCAACATTGCTTTTAGCTCGGACTCTTGCCAGTTCCGCGCACCGGAGTTTTGGTACACGCCCAACATGCCGATCAGTTGGCTGTTTTGAATCACTGGGACGACTATATACGCCTTCATTTGTAGTGGTTCGAGGGATTCGAGCAAGCAGCGATCGAATCCTTTGGTAGTAATATCGTTGACGACGTAATAAGCCTTACAATTTTCCGGCGTAATCGAATAGTCTAAATCTAGGGAAGTACCAGCTTTAGGCCAGTTAACACCTACGGATTCACCAATGACTTGACTGCTCCAGTCGGCATTGTAAGCAACAATCATCGCCCGATCTGCTTGGAGGGTCTGACGGATATCATCCAATGTTGTTTGCATCAACTCTTGGGCTTCGATCTCGATCGCTGCCATTAAGTCCCGCCGCTGGGATAATTGCAATAATGGTTGATTGGGTTGGAGGGCGAGGGTGAGTTCCAAGGACATTTGGGACAAGCAAGCAGTCTCAGCTTCTGACCACTGTCGCGCTCTGTCACATTGATGGACTACCAACAAACCCCAAACCCGACCGAGACTGTAACTATCGGTACTGGCGGTGTAGCCATTGACTAGGATCGGAATCGCTAGTGTTGACTGGACTTGATATTGATCTAGGATTTGTTTTTGGTAAGGGTTGGTTTCGCTGTTGATCAACGCCATTGACCGTTGGGATCTGTCGTCAGTGAGTTGCTCAAAGCCAAAGCCAACTTGGGGAATTTCGACATTTAGGGTCGGGGTCAAGCCAGCTTGGACTGCCTCAGCAATCACTCTGCCCATGCCAGTTTCAGTCAGTTGATACACGATGACTCGATCGGCATTTAGCAATGCTTTGATCTCGGTAACTGCACTAGCGAGTGCGACCATCGGTGCGGTTGCTTGTCTGATTTTGGTCGCAATTTTATGAACTTTGTCAGCATCAATACTGGCGACTGGTGCCGCAATTACTGGATTAGGTGCTGTCAAGAAACCAGCTAATTCTTTGGCTTTACGCAGGTTTTGGCGCAGGGGTTCAGCATTAGAACTATTGGAATTCTCTAGCTTGGCTTGAGCATCCTGGAGAATCGATAATAATTGCTGTTTTGCGGTAGTACTATTCATCGGATGATCTAGATTGGATAGCTGTTTTTGTTCAATGGATGAGGCGATGGAGTCAATCGGATCTGAAGTTTTATCAAATTTTTCGTCTGCCGAACCAAATATACTTTTTAACATTGGTGATATTTTTTATTACTAAACTTTGGTGGTCGATCGATCACAACTAATATTCGGTCTAAATAATTCCAGTGGTATCCTCTCCTTTGGCAAAGCGGATCACCTGTTGAAGATCTACGACTACTCGCGATTGGGACTCGGTATCGATAAAGTAACCCGATAAAAACGATCGAATTTGATCGGTAAACATCGCTTCTCCGATCGCTAAACACTGTTGCAAATCGTAAGTTTCAATCGTGCCAACCCGATCGATCAATAATGCGACTGTTTCATTGCGTACCTGAAAGAGCATCCCCATTCCAGTCGAAATTTCTGTGGATTGATGATAGCAAGATCCACCCATGAGATGGGCTAGATCTACTACCCAAGTCGCTTTACCGCCATAATTAATAATTCCCAATAATGAACTACTCATTTGAGGCACAGGTAAAATTTCCGCTAGTGAAATCTTGATTGTTGCCTGTAAGTTAGCGAGGGGAATCAAGGCATTGAGGCTATCACCGATAGTAAAACCTAAAAATCTTTGGTCTCGATCGTTGGTTGGCTGGGCTGCGGCTGAGGAGCGGCGACTGGTTAGATTTGATTGACGATCGATCTGAGTTGATCGTGATTTGTTAATAGTTTGATTCATAACTGCTAAATTTAGATAACTCAACCAATTAATCGATCGATTGTTGCCAGTAAAGTTGGTTCGTCTACTGTTTTGCTCAGATAAGCGTCAGCACCACTCATATCCCCCCAAGTTCGATCGATTTGTTTGTCTTTAGTCGAGTACATCACGATCGGAATACTTTGAGTAGATGGCTCAGTCTTGAGCTTACGACATAACTCAAATCCACTCTCTCCAGGCAAAATCACATCCAAAACAATCAGATTTGGCTTGAAACTTTTCAGTCTCAGTTCTGCCTCTTCTCCACTAGTAACGACTAAGATCGAAAATCCTTTGCCTTCCAAACATTTCTTCAATTTATCCGCTTCGACCTTACTATCTTCAACAATTAAAATTTGACTCATGACTAGTTACTTACTCCAACAAGATATTTTTCAATCATTTTCAGAACGGCTTCTGGCTCGACTGGTTTGCCTAGAAATCCATTTGCTCCAACCATTTTTGATCGCATTCGATCGATCAATCCATCCTTACCAGTGAGAATAATTACCGGAATATGTTTTAAGCTAGGTGTTTTTCTGATTTGTTCACATACTTCATAACCATTAGTAATCGGCATCAACAAATCCAGAAAGATAAAATCTGGTTTATTTCTAATCAAGCTCGGCATAATTTTGAGCGGATCTTGAACTCCATAATGTCTAAATCCATTTGCTGAGAGAATTCGCTCTAGGGATTGATAAATCAATAAACTGTCATCAATACAAGCAATTAATGGGGTTAGCTTGGTTTCGAGACTTGCCATTGATGCCGAACTACCAGTAGCTTGCCCGAATCTACCTGACAATGGCGACAGTGCATCACTGTTCGGGGATAAGTTAGCAGATTTAGCTGTTTTCGATTTTGGTTGGGGTAATAAACCAATAAAGCCCGATCGAAATAACGGTAATAATGTGGTGGTGAACTCTGCTACAGATTGACGGTTATTAGCTGCTAGCCGTCGGATCGATCGATTCCCATCAATGGCTAACACTGTATGGTACATATCAGATCCGTCCAGAACCTTGGCAATTTCTTCCCCAGATTTAGCAATAGTTGGAAATAGACTGGGAGCGTAAACTCCCAACTCTAGCTTCGACCATTCTTGCCATGTCTGAATTGATTTTGTCAGAATTGGCTCGATTTCTAGCAATGGTAAAACTAAATTTAATTCGGTATTTCCAGCTCCAGTTTCAATCTCCTTGAAAAATAGTCGATTGCCACTGTGTTGACTAAATTGAATGATATCGAATAAACATTCAACAATCATACCTGTCACTAAGTCTGCACACTTTTGTCGATCAATTAATTCATCTGTTAATAGACCTGCTAATATGTGTGAATCTAATGGTTTTTCAATTGGATTATTGATATCTGCTAATTTATTTATCGGTATTTCTAGTTGTGCTAAAGCTAAATGCCGCTGCCAGCAATCAAGTGCATCTACGCCGCCGCTGATCCAGCCCACTCGTCCCAATCGAAACGCAAGCGTCCAGCTTAAATTCGGCTCGATCTTGACCACCAGATTGCCGCTAAAGGAATTAGCCTTGATATTTTTTAACTGAATAATTAGATCTTTAAAACTCAGAGCTACTGGTTTATCGTTGGTTTGAACCATTATTTCATCCTATCCATCCTGATTGCGCGATCGATTGCCAAGTTTAAAGTTGCCCCTGTAAGTCGAGCTACTCTACTTACCAGCACATTTGCCGTCGCAGAAAGAGATCGATCTTTGATGCTTACCTAGCTAGTGTTCCCACAACGATCTCAAAACAAAACAATTCCCCAGCCAAATTTCCAATCCTTTTGGTAATGATCCGATTCAACTGTATTTTTTGAATCAAATGTATGCCTCTATCCATTGAGGCAAAACGTAAGGCTAAAAAAAGAGGTAGGCGTAATTCATAAATTACGCCTACCTCTTTTTGATCAGTTTGGTAATTGGTGTTATGCCAATTCCATCCCAAATACTTCAGCAAAGACTTTGTTTACCTTGGAACCAGAATCGATCGATTCCAGTGGATCCTTGCGAAGCCGATGACGCAAACACAGAGCGATAATCCGACTGATATCATCCACCGTGACCTCTGTCCGCCCTTCAAAGGCGGCTAAAGCCTTGGCAGCCCGATTGGTGACGATATCGCCACGGAGTCCGTCTACGTCGCATTGGGAGCAAACTTGGGAAATCTTCACCCGCAGATCGTAATCAAGGCTGACATCAACCAATCTGGTTTGAGCTTCAACGATTTTCTGTTGGAGTGAGACTTGTGGCTGTTGATATTCGACTGTAAATTTGTTCGGGTTTTGGTCAAAATCCGATCGCTGCTCGACGATTTGGACACGCAATTCTGGCTCTTTGACAGTCCGAATTTCCGCGTGCATCCCAAACCGATCTAGCAATTGGGGGCGGAGTTCGCCTTCTTCTGGATTTCCCGAACCAACGAGGACAAATCGAGCGGGGTGGCGAATCGAGATCCCTTCCCGCTCAACGGTATTCCAGCCACTAGCAGCCGAATCCAGCAACACATCTACTAAGTGATCGTCGAGCAGATTGACTTCATCTACATACAATATGCCCCGATTGGCTTTAGCCAACAATCCAGGTTCAAACGCTTTGACACCTTCAGATAGAGCCTTCTCAATATCGATCGTGCCACACACCCGATCTTCCGTCGCACCCAGTGGTAAATCTACCATCGGTACTTTCTTCGTCGCTATGGGATAAGCGGTATGAGTAACCAAAAATTCCTGACGCAATTCCTCACTCATCAGATCTGGATCGCTGGGATGGCTATTGAAAGGATCCCCAGCAACAACGTCAATCTCTGGCAGCAAATCAGCCAATGCTCGAATCGTGGTAGACTTACCCGTACCTCGATCGCCCATGATCATCACTCCACCAATAAAGGGGTCAATCACATTTAGTAACAGAGCTAATTTCATTTCCTCTTGCCCGACAATGGCAGTAAATGGAAATACAACTCGACGCGCTGTAGCGGGTGATTGAACAGTAGCGACCACAATCCTTACCTATATTAAATAACTTTGATTCTCGCCCTTTATTATAAGGGTTAGCGGCGAGAGCGCGTAATCGCTAGAGTTAAATATTGTTGATAGCCTATTCCCAATCCAATCTCATGACTTCACCAACTACCGAAATCACTGTCACAATCAAACTATTTGCTGTGTATCAAGAAGCCTTCGGTACACCAGAAATAACTTACCAATTTCCACCAAATACCCCTGTCAGTGCTGTATTAGACAGGTTGACACTCGATCGACCCCAATTAGCTCAATGGCATGATATCACCCGATTTGGGATCAATCTCGAATTTGTCGAACCCGATCAGATTATGCTCGATCGAGATGAGGTGGTTTTGATTCCGCCTGTGAGTGGGGGTTAGGGCGATGGTGAGATTCGGAGATCTTACCCACCCCGCCCTTACGGGCACCCCTC
>CASBPY010000029.1 GCA_949127675.1 Synechococcales cyanobacterium PMM_0072 | reverse complement strand
TGCAGGAGCTTATCTGGGTGATGGTTTACATGAAGGAGCGATTACGTCTGCCTTGCGAGTAGCTCAACTCATCGCAGGTAATCGCAATTTAGTCGAAGTCCGCACACGAGAAAAATCGATATGAAAAGCACAATCTCTACAACCAAGCATCCTAAAATGACAATTGCCAAAGTCGAAACCCTCGCCAAACTTTACTTAGAAGGCAAGCCTGCGGAAATTCCTGATCGCACGATCTCCGAACTGTGCGATTGGCTCTGGAATGAGTTTCAGACTACCCCACTAAATCTAGAATTCTCCTGGTTCGATCGATATAACAACGTCGCTGAGATGTTTGCCAATATCCAATCCTACTGATAGACTGTGCCAACGAGTGGAATATATGAGAAACTTCAGCGAAACGATCGATCCCAAAGCGTTAATCCGCGCCTGGAATTCGGGTAAACTGTGGGATGGAGAATATCAAAAAAATTTAAGTTAAATGGAAATCGGTCAACAAGTTAAAGTTTTTCGCCTCAGAGATCGGGTATCGAATGGCGTTGTGAGTAAACTAGGTAAGGTAGGGACGGTCGAAGATTTCAAAATGACTGACGGTAGCGGTGTTGGTGCCGTCGTCCGGTTTGAAGACAAGACTAGTACCTGGTTTTTTGAAGATGAACTCAAAGTTGTAGAATAATATGCCCCAAATTCTCACCTTCCTTGGTAAAGGCGGCTCCGGTCGAACCACGGTAGCGATTGCTGCCGCCAAACAACAAGCTAGCCTGGGTCGGCGGGTATTATTTGTCAGTCAAGATCCTACGCCTGCGACGGGGATCTTGCTGGGTGTGCCCCTGACGGATACGCCCCAATCTATCGGCGCAAATCTAGAGATAGTATCGATTTCGGCAACAGTGGCGATCGAACGTGGCTGGGAAGATGTCAAGCAAATCGAAGCGCGGTACTTGAGATCGCCAATTTTACGCAATGTTTATGGGCAGGAATTAGCGATTTTGCCAGGAATGGATAGTGCGATCGCCTTAAATGCCCTCAGGCAGTATGATGCTAGTGGCAAATATGATGTGATCGTCTATGATGGCACGGGGGACATGACCACCTTGAGAATGGCTGGAATGCCGGACGCGCTCAGTTGGTACATGCGTCGCTTTATTGCTGTAGTAGAAGAATCAGACTTGTGGCGAACTGTCGCGCCGATTATGCAGCCAGCAATGGCCGCAGTTTTGACCATTGCCTGGACGGGCGAAAGTGTCATGTCTCAACCAATGCAGGAGGCAACATCGCTGTTAGCCAACAGCCAATCGATAATTAGCAATCCCCAGCGAGTAGTGGGTTATCTTGTGACTACGGCAGACCCTGCGGCAATTGCTACGGCAAAATATCTGTGGGGTAGTGCCCAGCAATCAGGCTTGACGATCGGTGGGGTCATACTTAATCAATCTACCAGTAATGACACCATAGCGGCTGAATTTGACCCCTTAACCGTGTCGATCGTCCCGACCCAAACTGGTACTGATTGGCAACCCTTAATAGATGGGATGCCAGATTTTAGTCAGGCGATAATCGCACCCAAACCGATCGAGATCGATAGCTCCAACCGCGAGGTACGGCTATATTTACCTGGTTTTGATAAAACCCAAGTCAAACTGACTCAATCGGGGCCAGAAGTAACGATCGAGGCCGGAGATCAGCGACGAAATATTTTGCTGCCACCACAATTGAAAGGATCTAGTGTTACGGGTGCAAAGTTTCAAAGTGGGTATCTAATTATCTCATTCTAAGCTAAATGGCTGATCAGAGAAGGACGACTAGTTACTAGTCGTCCTTCTTTTTGAGTGATTTTTGCTGCGAGAACTCAGCTTAACCAACCGCAGCAGTCACTTTTGCTAGAGGGAGAGGTGTTGGCGAACCACCGTACTTAATTGTATGAGTGACCAATCTGGCACATTTTGAACTCGTCACATTAGGTTTGATCGTCAGCCAAGTAGGGTTGGCTGGTTTGCCAGTTGCCCAGGCGATCAAAGCGGCTGGTAGATTCGCCCCAGCGACGTGGGAAAATGGGTAGCCGCCACCAAAACGTGGGTTCAGTTCGAGGACGCAATAGCCTTGGGGACCGGATAGGACATCGCAATCAAGATTACCAACATGTCTGAGATTGCGACCGATTTTTTCACCAATCGCAATTAGATCGAGATTGTCGAGGGTGATCGCCCGATCTGTTTCGCCGCCGCGCATTGATAGCTTGCGCTTGGCAAAGGTGTTCACATATCCAGCTTTGAGGTCATTGATCACATCTAAACCATACTCTCCACCCACGATCCGTTCTTGGATCAAGACCGATCGATCGGGATCGATCGAGCTAGCGGCCGCTAAAATAGTTCTGGCTAGACGTTTTTTGACCAAGCGATAAGTTAGTTCTAACTCCTCACTATCTTGGGGAAATTCAAGCCCAATCGAGGCTGTACCCCAGCGTGGTTTGACGACTAGTGGAAATTGTAGCTCTCCAATCGCCATCGCTTCAAGAGCATCAGCCAACGAGCGATAGGTTTTGGGAGTGGGAATATTATTTTGCTTGAGAAATTGATATGTCTTCCACTTGTCAAAGCAGATATCGATCACAGACGGATCGGAAATTAAGGGAATCGTGCCAATCTCTAAAAATCGATTGCGTTCTAATGCTAGTAGTGGTAGTTCTAAATCGTTTAACGATATCAATAAACCGATCTGATTTTGCTTGCAAATATCTAATAATCGATCGAAGTAACCCGCATGAGTCGAGCGGGGCATGATAAATCCGCGATCTGCTTCTTGCAACGAAACAGCGTCTGGATTGGAGTCACAGACAAATACTTGACCGCTACCCGCTAGTGCTACTTTGAAGAAATCGATCAGGTAGTTACGGCAGCCAGAACAGCTTAATAGTATATTCATATTTAATGATGATTAAATTTCGTAAGTAGCGAATACGTCTTGAGTTGTCTCTTGTCGTCTCGCTAGAGTATAAAGATTCAGCGTCGAATCATAGCTGACAATTGGTGGACTCGGCCAGATAAACGGTGGCTTGAAAACGATCGAGTAAGCCCCCACGTTATCAAATACCGTATAGTCCCCAATGCTGACTGGAACTGGATATTTTGGGTACAGGCAATCATGTTCCATGCATGTATATCCAACTAGATCGATCGGTGTGTGAGATTCGATCCGTGCATTATCTAATTCATTTTTATAGACTGTCAGTGGCAGTTGCTTACTCGGTTTTACAGTGTGGATACTACCTGTCACTAGAGCCAAATGACGCGATCTCATTGTCTTTAATGACACAACCTTACCGACAAACTTCATCACATTGGCTACCAGTGCTACTCCAGGTTCAATAATCAGCTCTGGTTGGACAGATCCGGTGAATCGTTGTTTTAGTTGGGTAGCAATTACCTGAGCATATTCTTGGTAAGTGGGGATATCGAAGTCAAATTGTTTGCGTAAGTTGTCATCCATCTGCCCGAAATAGCCCCCGCCAACATCGATATATTCAGGTGATCGATCTGGGAAGTATCGATCGGTAGTCTCGATAATTTTTTGGGTTCTAAGGGCGTAAGACTCAAGACTGCGCTGTTCGGTGTTGAAGTGACAATGCAGTCCTCTGACCTGACAATTGCCAAGGTCAGCAAATCTTTTAAAGATGTAATCTAGATCGCCACCTTCAACATCTAATCCAAATCGAGAAATTCGATCTGTGCCGATATCAAAGTTGCATCTCAACCCTACTAATATTTGTTGTGTTGGTAATCTCTGCGCTAATTCACAAATGATTTGGACTTCTTGGAGTGAGTCCAGATTGACGATCGAACCAGCTAGCACCGCACGTTCTAAATCCTGGGTATACTTGAGTGGCCCATTAAAAATAATTCGTGATGGTGGCACCCCAATTTTAATCGCCAAGTCATATTCCATCTGGGAAACAACTTCTGCATAGCCACCTAATTCATCAACCGATTTACAAATCTTTGGGATATAGTTAGTCTTGTACGAGTAGCCAATATTAGTATTCGGGTAGATCGATCGAAAGCAATCCAAGAATTGAGAATAGTTCTGTTTGAATTTATTAATGTCTAATAAGTAAAAACATTCTCCATGTTCTTGTTCTAGTCGTTGAAGTATTTGCCAAGATAGCTGCACTTTAATAGCCTATTTTTGAATTTTTATGTCCTCATTTTCGGTGATATTTAGTTCGATTAGATATCGATCCAAATTAATCAAAATTGTAAAGAGTTGTGGATTTCGATCTGATATTCAGATAGCATAGCTGCGACAGGGCAAAGCTCTCACAGGTTATCCTTTTTCGACTGGGTTACTATAAATATAGTCCTTGTTTTAAATAAGGCGATCATTACTTATTAGTGGATATCTTTTTAGTAGAATTAGCCAATTAATCGATCAATGACGCTTATGTATTAAGTAATTGTACAAAACTTATTCCAATAAATATCTACGCCAAATGACTGCTATTGTCTATTTAGGTGTATTTTGGATCGAAGCTAGCGTTATTGGCACAGCCTTCGCGGGAGAAAATCGCTATCTTCAATTTCAGAGATAAGACAGGAGTAATTAGATGACTGAGCTAACCATCGATCGGATCGCCAGCCAATGGGCTGCAAGGATTGCACGAGAAGGCAGCAGTCAAAATATTACAGCCCAAACTAGTATTCTCAATTGGTTGCTCGGCGAAGATCGCCAGCGGTGGGAAACCCTCGATCCGGTGCAGCTCAAAATCGCTGAACAAGCAATGGATTATCGGTGGCGGATCCTGCTCCAAAGATACCTGGGCTTGCCGCCAGAGCGAGCATACAAGCAACTGATGCAACGATTAGGGGGATTGGCGGTGCTGCGAGATAAAATTCGGGCATGGCTGACTCTGAGCAATGATCGACAGCGGAATGTCCTCGATGTTTTGCAGGAGGTGATTCAGGAAATGCTCCAAGGCGATAAGTACATCCAACAGCAAATTAATTGGATCGGTAAATGTACTGAAAATCCACGACTGCGCGATATCCTGCTATTTGCCAGTATTGAAGAATATTGTTTGCGCCCAGTCCGAAATCGACCTCTACTAGCACATCGATTTGTTAACTATCTTTGTCGCGCTCAAAAAGGTGGCATCACTAATGTCCCCAATGGCGATCTGGTTAAACTCGTCTCCGATGAAATTGTTGATGATAGTGACTCGACCTTGAGCCTATTAGATCGACAAGCTCAAGAGAATTACGATCAACAGCAAGCATGGATCGAAAGTCAAGTTACTCGCGATCGAATTAAAGACACACTTCGGAGCTATTTGGTCGAGCAAATCAGCCCAGCGGCAGGTGTCTGGCTAGATCTCTATCTTCAAGGTAAATCGCCAGCAGCGATTGCCATCAGCCTAAAAATGGAAATAGAACAGGTCTATCGACTCCGTGAAAAAATCGACTATCATACCCTTAAAGTATTTGCAATTAAAGCAGAATCAGGGCTAGTAGCTGAATGGTTGCATACTTCACTTCAGTCCCATAATCTCGGTTTGACAGCTAATCAATGGGAAACGTTTTGCCAGAGCTTAGATCCCAAACAATTGGAGATTTTGACCAGATTAAAAGCTGGAGATTCATTGGAATCGATTGCCACATCACTCCAAATTAAAACAAATCAAGTTACAGGTGCGTGGGTGCAAATTTATCTAGCCGCTCAAAAGATTCGCAAAAGCTAGATTAATTAGTGCAGATAATCGCATGGCTAAATTTCGATTCTTTTGCTCAATACTTTGGTTTGACTCTAAGTCTATGGATCTCTAACTTGACACTGGAAAGGGAGTAGTTGTACTCGGAATTAATTCGACTGCGGCGGGTTGAGATCGAGATAGTTCCTGTGTCCAGTGAGCGATTTTGGCGGATAGTTCGTCTTTGCGAACGGGTTTGGACAAGAAATCATCCATTCCCGCCAGCATTGCCAATTCCCGATCTTCTTTCATGGCACTGGCGGTAAGGGCGATGATGATCGTATGACGGGTTGCGCCCTCGCGCAGTCGAATTTCGCGGGTGGTGGCATAACCATCGAGGCGGGGCATGTGACAGTCCATAAAAATTGCGTCGTAATCCTGGTGAGCAATTTTGGTGAGCACTTCTTCGCCATCACAGGCAAGATCGGCGGTGTAGCCCAATTTTTTAAGTTGATTGAGGGCGACTTTTTGGTTAACTTTATTATCCTCTGCTACCAAGATTCGCATTCGTTGGCGAAGCCGCTCTGGAGGAGAATCTCCGACTCGTTCGGGGAGGATCGGTTGCGGTGGTTTGGGATCGGTAACGGACTCAAATGACTTGCTGGCGGCGGTAATTATGGGGGTGGTTGGGTCAATACATTTGTGCAATAAACTGAGCGGCTTGGCTGGTTTAAAGGCGTATCCAGCGATCGAGGATTGTTGCTGGAGGATCTGAGCGCGATCGTATTCATTAAATGTAATCGTTGCAATTGTTCGCAGATTTGCGAGTTCTGGATAGTTAGCAATTTGCTCTGGGAGGGTGGTATTTGGGCTGTCGGGAAAGGAAAGATCGGTAATTAGCAGTTGAAATGGTTTCTCTATTTTCACTGCGGTCAGGAGGAGATTGAGTGCAGTCACACTAGTTGTAGTAGTTTCGACGATCGCTCCATATTGTTTGGCTGTAGCTTCGATCGCATTGCAGCTATGATACCAATTTCCGGCGATGAGCAAGCGTTTGCCTTGGACGGATTGGGCGAGTTGGCGACTGAGTGCCAATTCCTGGTTGATGGCTGGGGTAAGGCTACTTCCACGGTTACAGATCAGGGTAAACCAAAAAATCGAACCCGCATCGGGGGCACTAATTACGCCAATTTCACCGCCCATCATTTCGACTAGTCGCTTGGAAATGGCCAATCCTAATCCCGTACCTCCATATTGACGAGTGGTAGAGGAATCAGCTTGGGAAAAGGAGTGAAAGATTTTGTCTTGGCTATCGGAATCGATGCCGATGCCAGTATCTTGAACTTGGCAATAGAGGGTAGTTTGGCGATCGGTCGTTGCGATCGCGCTAATATCAATGGAGACTCCACCTCGATCGGTAAATTTGATCGCATTACCAATTAAATTGGTGAGAATTTGACTCAATCTGGTCGGATCACCTTGGAGATTAGTCGGAATTGTCTGCTCGATCCGACAGCTCAATTCGATTCCTTTACAGTAAGCATTATTACCCAAGACTTCGATCGTTTGTTCGACAGTTTCTGTTAGATTAAAGTTAATTTCTTCTAGATGTAGTTCTCCAGCTTCGATTTTGGAAAAGTCGAGAATTTCATTGATAATATTTAGTAAATTATCAGAGCTACCCCGAATAATTTCGACAAATCCACGTTGTTCTTGATTGAGTTTGGTATCTAATAATAGTTCGGTAAAACTGATGATTCCATTCATGGGTGTGCGAATTTCATGGCTCATATTTGCCAGAAATGCACTTTTCATTTTTCCGGCTGACTCGGCTAATTTACGCGCTTTTTCTAGTTCAATATTTTCAATAGTTAGCTCCTGACGACGATGGCGTTCGAGATCGAGAGACAATGACTGAAGTTGCTTGGCTACAGTGATATCTTCAATTACTAATAAAAATCCTGAAACTACAGCGATTTCTTCAATTTTCTTGCCATCAATAATATCTCGTTGAATTTCTTGCCAGTTATATAAGGCTTCTAATCTCAGTGTAAAAAACTTTTCCTTCCGTTTGACTTCCTTAGCGGGTAAGTTTCGACAAGTATGTAAATCTTTGAAATGTTCAGTCCACTCCTGCTGTGTGAACCAATTTGGAATTAAACATTGTTCGATATTATCGCCAATATTAATATTTAATAGTTGGGAAGCGACTGAATTGCAGAACCAAACGGTACCATCTAATTCGGTCGCTAATAGCCCCATCGATAAGCTATGAGCAATTGCTGTTTGAGCTGATTGTGCCCGACCTAATTCGGCAGCAAGGGTTGCTAATTTAGCAACCTTACCAACTGGAATTGGTGGAAAAAGTTGCTTGTCACCAAAACGCGGCGTGTGAGCAGCTAGATTAATTTGATGGGTTTGCCACAACCTGTCAATTTCCCGCTTAACCAAAAAATCTGTATACTGACGTTCGCAATATGCTACGCCTAAGGTAGTTAATAAAATCAGGCTAATTGGTGTCGCAACTGGTAGCCAATAATTACTAGCTAAAGAGAGCGTGACGATCGCAATCCAGCCTCCAGTCAAGCCCAATGCTGCTAATAACCGTCGCCCATGAGTTAGTCCACTCAGGTGATAACTTAAGAATGGACTGATGCCTAGCAGCGAAAGAAATAGCCATTTATCGTCGATAATCTGCAATTGACATTGTTGGAGTAAATTATCGACAACTGCGGCATGGAGATAAATAGTTGCAGCACCTTCTACTCGATCAAATGGGGTGTCGATTCGCTTGGCGTTGTCCCCCGTCATCCCCACGAGTACGATTTTGTTGTTAAAAGCTTTACTCAGATCTGAATAGTCTTTTGCGGCTAAAATTGTATCAAAGGAATAATGCTTAACTTTAGCAACTTTACTAGGCCAATTAATCCAAAAACTGTCATCGTCTTTAGGACGTTTGATCTTAGAATCATTATTAGAATTATAGCCTTCAACCGCCATCCAAGCAAATGAATTAACATTACCTTTATACGGCCGAATCCGACGAACTACTCCATCACGGCTCTTGATCTTATCAATATGTCCCGTTGCATAAGCTGCTTTGCTTAATGTTGAATTAGGTTTAAGTTCTTGATTGAGATCGTTCCAACTTTGAGAGAGAATAATCGCAGTATTTTTGTGATTATTAATTGCAGTTCTAAATTCTTTATCGCTAGAGCTACTATTCTTGAAAATAGGCTCGAAGGCGATCGTACTGGCATTGTACTTATTCAGAATTTCTACTAATTTGGCATAGGGAGAGCGATTGGTTTGTAGATCGGCATATTTAGCCATACTGCGATCATCAATTTCGACGACAACTACTCGATCGTCCCAAGCTCTTTCTCCGCGCAGTTCTGTCAGCCGATTGTACGCAAAATCTTCCACTGGGACAGTAGCACTAAATTGCACCAACCCAATTGCGATCGCTGCTGCCAGAGGGCCAGGTAGCCACCGCCAGGAGCATCTCAGGCTGTCTGGGATCTGTGCCGATAAATTGGTGAGGCGAGTGAGGTAGTTCAAGATAAGGAAGATCGGTAGATAGTGGCTAGAATTCGATTGAGAATACCGAATAGCGACGAATTAACCTAGTTCCAATCAGAATACCCGGAATCTAAGTAGTTGGAATCGGCAACATAGCGGTTAAAACTTGCTTAATTAACGGATCCGATACGAGATCATTGGTGATATTCGATACCTCATAACCGACGGTTCTTGTTGCCCCAATCCTAGTGGGGAGAATAAATACACCTTTGCCTGCTTTGACTTTTTTATCGGATTTCAGGGTTTTGATAATTTCGACTAAATCGATGGCTGGCGGTAATTCGATCGATAAATCTGCTTTGCTAATTACCCCATCCTGACGTTGAGCCGCTTGCTCTGACCACAAACCCAGATGTACAGCTAGTTGTCCCGCCGCTACCATCCCCAGAGCCACACCTTCGCCATGATTTACTACCCGATATTTTGTCACACTTTCGATCGCATGTCCGATCGTGTGTCCATAATTAAGTGTCGCCCGCAGTCCAATTAATTCGTGCTCATCTTTACTGACGACATCCGCCTTGGCACTAGCCGAGCGTGTTAAAATAGTAGCTAGTAGTTCCGAATCTACCTGACTCTGTTTCAGCCCATTGGCGTGTTCGAGTCGATCGAATAATTCATTGTCTCCAATAATTGCATATTTAATCACCTCAGCCATACCTGCCCTAAATTCCCGCGCAGGTAAGGTGACGAGCACATCAGGATCCGTTAGTACCAATCGCGGCTGATGAAAAGCACCGATTAGATTTTTCCCCTGGGGGTGATTGACCCCAGTTTTACCCCCAATTGAGGAATCCACCATTGCCAACAAAGTCGTTGGTACCTGGACGACATTAATCCCTCTTAGCCAGGTAGCCGCCGCAAAACCCGTCATATCTCCAATCACACCACCACCTAAGGCAACCATCGTTGACGAGCGTTCTAGCCCATGCTCCAGTGCCGCATCATAGATTTTGGAGATTGAATCTAATGTCTTATACTGTTCACCATCAGGCAACTCACAATAAGACACCTCAAACTGGGCGGCTGTAAGTGCCGCAATCGCCCGTTCGCCATAGTATCCAAACACAGTGGGATTCGACACCACCATGATTTTATTACCTAGTGAGAGCGCGCGACATTTTTCGCCCAATCGCGCTAGATTTCCAGATCCGATCGAGATTTCATAAGGGTTTGCAGCAAGCTTGACTTGGATTGATTGCATCTGAGCGTGTGTAAGTATTGATCTCTGATTCATATCCTAAAGCCTAAAGCCTAAAACCTAAAGCCTTACCCTATTATCTACCCCCTATTCCCTATTCCCTAGCCCCTATCCCCTATCCCCTAAAAAGTGATTTAATGGTACTTGAACAGTTAATGTGGAGTAAAGATTATGTCTGGTGCGATCGCGTATTTAGGATTTATCGGGATCATGTTTGCAATTGCGATGGGCTTGCTCTTTGGACTAAGATTTGCAAAAGTCATCTAGAACCAATGGCTAGTCACAAATGGCTAGTCAACACTCCCACCTATTTACCTCACCACTTGCCACGATCATGAAATCCTACCTTGCTGCTGCTATTCAAATGACTAGCCTACCAGATCTAGCCAAAAATCTAGCTCAGGCAGAAGAATTAATCGAATTGGCGGTTCGGCGAGGGGCTGAACTTGTCAGTCTGCCAGAAAATTTTGCCTTTCTGGGGACAGAAGAAGATAAGCTGAGTCAAGCTGATTCGATCGCTGCTCAAACCGAGAAATTCCTCAAAACAGCCGCCCAAAAGTTTCAAGTTACCCTTGTTGGTGGCGGTTTTCCGGTACCAGTCGGGACTGAAGGTAAGGTCTATAATACCGCGCTCCTCGTCGGCCCCAACGGAGAAGAACTCTGTAGATACGAGAAAGCGCATTTATTCGATGTCGATCTGCCCGATGGTAATACCTATCGGGAATCGAAGACAGTCATGGCTGGATTGAAACTACCTGAAGTATATCACTCTCCCGATCTCGGTGGGATTGGGTTATCTGTTTGCTACGATGTCCGGTTTCCAGAGTTGTATCGTCATCTCTCCAAATTAGGCGCAGACGTGTTATTTGTCCCTGCTGCATTTACCGCCTATACTGGCAAAGATCACTGGCAAGTACTATTACAAGCGCGAGCGATCGAAAATACCTGCTACGTAATCGCTCCAGCTCAAACGGGCACTCACTATGCCATGCGCCAAACCCACGGACATGCGATGATCATTGACCCTTGGGGAGTAATCCTAGCAGATGCTGGGGATCTACCTGGAGTGGCGATCGCCGAAATCAGTCCCACCCGACTTGCCCGCGCCCGCGCTCAAATGCCATCGCTTCAACATCGAGTTTTTGCGTAGAATAGAGGGGTAGAACGTAAAGGTGAGACATT